>JASHVT010000046.1 GCA_030039515.1 Nitrososphaerales archaeon | reverse complement strand
AGTGCGCCTCTTCGCAGACCGTGTGGAGCCCGAGGCTTCTGAACATGCCCTTGAGCTCCAAGTAGCTCTCCCCGCCGGAGGGGCGGACAGTGAGCCACTCGGGCTTCGCTTCCAGCGCTGTCATCAGTTCCCTGTCGCGGGCTTCAGCTTATCAAAGTTCTTTATCGAAAGGGCCCCATCGCAGGCGGTGCACCCGTCCGTGTTGAACGACGGCTCGATGTCACCGTGGAGGGAGCACATCAGATGGTTGAACCTGATGTAGTCGAGGACCTCAGTCATGTATCTGAGCGCGTCACGGTCGTCGTGGTACTCTGACGACAAACCCTTCGCGATCTCGTCCGCCGCAGCCGCCACAACAGGGTCTGACTCGAGGTCGACCATCATGCCACGAGTCCTCCTCGCGTAGTTGCTTATCGACGCCTGGGTGACGCCGAGCCTCTCCGCCGTCTGCTGCTGGGTGAGGTGGTAGTCCTCCTGCAGCCTCCTAGCCACCATCGCCCTGAGCGCCGGGAAGGCGGACTTGTACACAAGCTCGTATGGCGTAATCATCATTACATTACATATGTTATAGTCCCCTTTATTTTAAGATTAGGAGTTCCAGCCCCTGAAAGAAGCTCGTCTTGTCAGGACAAAACGTGTTCCAACAGCTCTCGCCGCCCCTCTTGAAGGCGCTCGCCGAGAAGGGATTCGACACGCCGACCGAGCCCCAGGCGCAGCTCTTTCCCATAGTGACGTCGGGGCAGAACGCGCTCCTGATGGCGCCGACCGGGACGGGGAAGACCGAGGCTGCCGTCCTGCCAATCCTGGACCGCCTGATTAGGGAAGGAGTGACGGCAGAGAAGGGGACCAAGCTCCTGTACATCACCCCCCTGAGGGCGTTGAACCGCGACATGCTTGACAGGCTGCAGTGGTGGTGCAAGCGCTTCGACATCAGGCTCGGGGTGAGGCACGGGGACAGCTCGCAGGCGGAGAGGACCAGCCTGAGCTTCGTCCCCCCTGACATCCTCATAACGACGCCGGAGACGCTCCAGATTCTCCTCGTGGGCAGGAGGCTCCGCCAGAACCTCGCGAAGCTCAGGTGGGTGGTCGTCGACGAGGTCCACGAGCTCGCGGAGGACAAGAGGGGCAGCCAGCTGAGCGTCGGGATCGAGAGGCTCCGCGACGTGGCCGAGAAGGAGTTCCAGGTCATAGGCCTCTCGGCCACAGTAGGCTCGCCCGACAGGGTGGCGCGGTTCCTCGTGGGGCCTGACCGCCCGTGCGCTGTGGTAAGGGTCCCGGTGGAGAAGTCCATCGCACTGAGCGTCGTTGCACCGAAAGCGACCGGGGAGGACAGGATACTCGCGGAGTCGATCTTCTCGTACCCCGACGTCGCAGCCCGGCTGAGGACGATAAGAGAGATAGTCGAGAAGTACAAGTCGGTGCTGATATTCACGAACACCAGGACAGAAGCGGAAGCGCTCTCCAGCAGGTTCAGGGTCTGGGACCCGCGGCTCCCGATAGGTGTTCACCACAGCTCCTTGTCGAAGGCGACGAGAGAGGCGGTCGAGAGGAGCCTGAAGCAGGGGGAGCTCCTTGGCGTCATCTGCACGAGCAGCCTGGAGTTGGGCATCGACATCGGCTTCCTCGAGTACGTCGTCCAGTACAACTCTCCCAGACAGGTGACCAGGCTGGTCCAGAGAGTGGGGAGGAGCGGGCACAGGGTGGGAGAGGTCTCGAACGGGCTCGTGATGACGCAGGACTCTGACGACACGCTCGAAGCGGCGGTCCTGTGCAGGCGGACGGCGGCGGGGGAGATCGAGCCGCTCGAGCCTGTCTCGCAGCCTTACGACGTGGCCATACATCAGGTGGCGGGGCTCCTGATAGAGCAGAGCACGTGGAACTACGCGGACATTCTTGCGCTTCTACGGAGGAGCTACGCCTACGGGGAGATGCAGGACGAGAGACTGAAGAAGGTGTTGACCTACATGAGGGAGAGGTATCCCAGGCTGGCGTATTACTCCGAGTCTGACGGAAAGGTCCTGAGGGCCCGCGACTCGAAGCCCCTGTTCGAGTATTACTTCGACAACCTCTCCATGATACCGGACGAGAAGCAGTACCTCGTGATGGAGGGGGGCAACTTCGTCGGGACCCTGGACGAGGCCTTCGTCTCAGAGTACGCCGAGGTCGGAGTCAAGTTCGTCGAGGCCGGGAGATGCTGGAAGATCGAGCAGGTCTACGGGAACAAGGTGTTCGTGAAGCCTGAGGAGGACCCGACCGGAGCCGTCCCGAATTGGGTGGGCGACGAGATCCCTGTGCCCAGGGAGGTCGCGGCGGAGGTGGGGTCGGTCAGGAGGAGGTACGCGGAGGAGCTCGCGAAGGGCGACGGGGGCAGGTACATCGCCGAACTGGCCAACACGTATCCGATATCCGAGGAGGCGCTGTCCGAGTCCCTGAAGGAGGTGGCCGAGCAGCATGGCCAAGGTCTTCCTGTGCCCTCCGAGCGGCTCGTGACCGTCGAGAGATGGGACAGGTACGTGGTCGTGCAGGCCGCCTTCGGCCACAAGGTCAACAGGCTGCTCGCGAGGGTGCTTGGCCATCTGATTTCAGAGAGGATCGGCCAGTCCGTGGCGGTCCATCAGGACCCTTACAGGATAGTCATCGAAGCGGACGTGTCACCAACCGCAGTCATCGGGCTGCTGAGGGAGCTCCACGCCTTGGACATGAGACTGACCACGGAGAAGGCTCTCGAGAGGAGCGGCATGTTCAAGCGGAGGCTGATCCACGCCGGAAAGAAGTGCGGGGCGATCGCGAAGGACGCGGACTTCGCGAGCGTGTCCATCTCGGGAATCATCGAGGCGCTCCGCGAGACCCCGGTCTATGAGGAGGCCATGAGCATGATCTTCCATGACGACCTGGACCTCGAGGGCGCGAAAGATGTGGTCGGGAAGATCGATGCCGGAGCGATCGAGCTCAAACTGCTCGAGTCCGAGGCGCTCTCCCCGATCGCGAGGATAGGGGTCGAGGAGATAAGCAGGAGGGGGGAGATAGTGTCGCCAGAGAGACTCCAGGCGCTCCTCAGGCAGTCCACGAGGGCGAGGGTGAACGACACGTTCCTTGCCGTCGTATGCACCCGCTGCTGGAACTTCCTGGAGCTGAAGAGGGTCGGTGACATCGAAGGCCTGGAGAAGTGCCCCGCCTGCGGAAAGCAGGAGCTGGGACTCTCCACAGACTCCTACGAGAACGTGTTCTCCACCGCCATGAAGGCGAGGAGCAGGAACGACGTGCGGGGCAGGTGGCTCAGGTCGCTGGAAGGGCTGAAGAGGTCCGCGGAGCTAAGGCGCGAGTACGGGCACGCGCTCGACATGTTGATGGCCGGCCGGGGAGTGAGGCTGGCCGAAGCCGCCGCCTTGGCATCGAAGATGAGAAAGGACGGGACAGACCTGACAGACTTGATAATAGAAGGAGAAAGGGATGCCCTGAGGAGGCGCTACTTCTTCGGGGCCTCCTGAGCCCTCGAAAGTATCATCGTCATCAGCGTCTTCTCGTCAACCTCAGCCCTCGTCCTCCATCCTACGTGGATCATAGACCTCTCGTCCTGCTCGAGATACCCCCTCTTCACGTATCTGTCCAGGGAATACTCTACCCTCCACTTCGGGAACTTCTCCCGCAGGAAGTGCTCCACCTCCTTCCGGCCTACCCTGCCCTGCTTCGAGTTCACGAAGGCGATCGTGGCAGCCAACACCGCCAGGTCGTCGATCCTTATTCCCGACGTCTCGGCCTCGCTCACAGTGGGAGGCTCCTTGAACCTGAGCAGGAACCGCGACGAGTCGTCGGTCCCCTCTGGGCCCTTCACCTCGAACACCTCGAGCCCCAACGGCGCGACTTCCTCCGAGAGGACCTCCAGGATGGAACGGAAGTCCCTGCCCAGGGACCGCTTCATCTCCCATCCCTTCACCCCGGGGTTGCGCCCCCTTTGGAGGACCAGCACCTGGAAGGCCTTCCTCACTTTCCTCTCCAGTAGGGCCCTGTCGGCCTGCGCCTCCTCGCTCATGCCTCTTCACCTATCGGTATCGCGACGGACTTTGGCGGAGTGTTCGCCTTTTCTCTGAGAGCGGTCACCCAGATCTTGCCTGTGAGCGGCTCTGTCCTAAGCGTGGCCTTCCCCTCGCTGATGAGGAACGCGAGGAGGTAGGACCTCTTGACCTTGCCTTCGTAGGTGTCGGAGCCGATGAACTCTCGGTAGTCTATCCAGTCTCCGTTGGACCTTTCCATCAGCTCGTCCTGCAGCTCTTTCAGCGTGGCGTCGAACTGCTGCTGCGTGAAGACCCCCATGCTGACCAGTTCGTCGTAGTCCACCACGCCGGGAACGGCCCCGTTGGTCCCGAACTGGCTCTTGAACCTCTCAGACATCGGCCGGAGGTCGCGCCAGTAAACGAACGCCTTCTCCAGGCCCCTTGGCGAGATCTGGTCCAGCTGGGCGACGGGGTGCCAGCTCCTGATGAACGCCTCGGAAAGTGCGCCCTTCTCTAGGAGCTTGATCTTCAGCTGGATCAGGAGGGGGTCGATGTAGAGGGCAGAGGCTCGGTGCTTGAGCCACTCGTCCTGGAGCCTGACTATCTGGGCGAGCTCGAGCATCGCCTCGGAGTCTACGAGCAGCTCGTCCAGGAACTTCCACTCCGGGAGGCGCTCCTTCAGGAGCTTGATCTTAGCCTTGATGTCGACGTCGAACGGGTTCGCGGAGCTGGATTCGACCGAGCGGCACAGCTCGATCACTCGGAGTACCTCCTCCAGCTTCTTCTGCTCCAAGTTCAGCGGAGCTCCCTGACTTCCGTAGCGCCGTGGACAGCCTGGACGGTGATGACGTGGGCGCTCCTGTCGAACACGGTCAGGATAGATGGAGTGATGACGAGGTACTGTGACGCCTCTCGCTGTTTCATCTGGCTCAGGATCATCTTGAACATCGCCTCTCTGTTCCTGGGGTCCATGTGGATGTCGAACTCGTCCATCGCCCTCAGCGGAGACACGATCCTCGCCTGAAGAGAGAGTATGAAGGCCATCAGGGCCACCGAGCGCTCCCCCCCGCTCTGGGTGAAGGGGTCGAGCGTCGTCGGGGCGCCTCCCCTGAACCCGACGTAGAGGTCTATGCCCGCCTCGTCAATCTCGGCGCCCTCGTCGAACTTTACGAATCCACTGGCGTCGGCCGCCCCCAAGACAGCCCTGTAGGGCATGTCAATCGATCCGACCAGGTCCTCGACCGCCTTCCTCCACACGCCCTTCCTGGCCTCGAGCTCGGCGAGCATCGACTTCTTGTTGTCCTGGAGCTGGGAGAGCCTCGCCTTGAGTTCCTCGATGTTCCCGGAGTAGTCGTTGTAGATCTTCTCCGCGTCGTCAGGGACGTCCTGCATCTTTTGGATGTGGGCAGAGACTAGCTTGAGCTCCTCTGAAACCTCGTAGGGTTGCCTCTGGGTCTCGATCCTCGCCCCGGCCCTCTCGAGGTCTGGGGCCATCTTGTCGAGCTCCGCCCTGTACTCCCGCGCGCTCCTCTCAAGGTCGTGAAGGTCCGACTCGGTGAGCTTGGTCCTGTAGGCTAGGACCTCGGACTTCACTCTGAAGGAGATGTAGCCCTCCGTGGTGCGGGTGAGCAGGTCGTCGGTCCTCCCGATGTCCTGCTGGAGGGACGACACCTCCCTGTCCAGCTCCGACCGCCGTCTCTGAGCGTCGCTCTCCGCCGAAGAGCTCTTGCTCGCCACGTACTCGATGGCCTCCCTGGCTCTGACGGCGGGCTTGCTCTGACTGGACACGAGGTCCTCGATGGCCCTGGACAGGCCGTCCAAGTCCTCCTTCAGGGCTTTGTAGACGGCCTTCGCGGAGTCGTCCTTCGCCTTCTCTGCTTCCGCTCTCACGAGCGCTCCGTAGAGCTTCCTCAGCTCGACCTGCTTGTCCAGCAGGGTCTCATGCGTCTTGACCGCGTCGCCCTCGACCTCCGACTGCTGCGACCTCAGGTCTTCCAAGGTCCTGGTCTTCGACCTGACCTTCTCCTCCACGGACTCGAGCGACTTCGTGAGCTTCGCCTCCGTGCTCCAGAGCAGCTCCTTGGCGAGGAGGCCCCTGTGTTCGATCAGCCTTCGTTTCTCCTGGTACCTGTCATAGATCTGCTTCCAGTACTCGAGCGCCTGGTTCGCGTTGTCGATCAGCTGAAGGAGCGAGCTCTCCTCTCCGACGAGCCCGCTCAGATCCTGCTCCGCCTGGACGATCCTCTGCCTGTACTCGGAGAAGCCTACGGCCTCCTCGACGAGCCTCAGCCTCTCCTGCGGCGTCACCGCGCCGAGCTCTTCGATCATCCCCTGATGCATGATGATGAGCAGGTTGTCTGGGTTGATCCCGAATTCCCTTAGGAGCCTCACGACCTCGCTCTTGTCTATCTCCCTGTAGTCGGCTTCGAACCAGTACGACCCGTCACGCCTGAGGTACCTGCTGAGCATGAAGGTGTCGGACTTCGAGTATGGGATGGGGCGCTTCCCGTTCTTGGGGGAGTTGTCGAAGACGAGCGAGACCCTCGCTATGTCCTTCCCTCGCCTGATCAGGTCGGAGAGCTTGCGGGAACGTTCGGTGTACGCCTGCCCGAAGGCCACCGAGATCGCTAGGAGGACGGAGGACTTCCCCGCCCCGTTGGGGCCTATGATCAGGTTGAGGCCGCCCCTTAGAGGTATCCTTGCGTACTCATAGCTCATGAAGTTCTCGAGGATTATCTCCTTGACGGTCGTGAGGTGGGAGGGCCTCTCCTTTGAGACGTCCTCGATGTGCTTCGACAAGATCCGGCCCGAAGGTCGGCCGGGCGCATTTAGACATTGCGCGGTTTGTCGGACTTTCCGTCAGATACTTTCACTCCACTCTCTCGCTCAGACCTTAAATCGATGGAAGCGGGCTTCGCCTGGGTTTGTCCGGAGGAAGCTCGTTCGAGACGCTGGCCCCAGCCGTCAGGCAGCTCTGCGAGGAGGCGGGGCTGGCGCGG
>JASHVT010000045.1 GCA_030039515.1 Nitrososphaerales archaeon | reverse complement strand
CTGGCCGTCGCTCTGGTTGACAGCCTTGACGCAGTCCTTCATCACATCGACCAAGAAGCCTCGTCTAATCGCGTCCAGAGAGGTCTGTTTTACACAATAGTCCGTCGCGAGGCCTCCGATGACAACTTCCTTCACACCGAGTGCTTCCAGCCTCGTCCCGAGGTCTGTCCCCTGAAAGCCAGAGTAGGCCTCCTTGTCTGGGTCTCTTCCCTTGCTTATGATGGTGGCAGAGGATGGCATGTGAAGGCCTGAGAAGAACTCGGAGCCCGGCGTCCCCACGACGCAGTGAGGGGGCCACGGGCCGTTCCGGTCCTTGAACGAGATGTGGTTTGGCGGGTGCAGGTCTCTTGTGAAGAAGATGGGAAGGTGCGACCTGTCGAAGGCGTCGATGACCCGGTTCAGCTTAGGTACTATCGAGTCCCCTTCTGTGACTGCCAGGGAGCCGCCCGGACAGAAGTCTCTCTGGACATCTACGGCTATCAGAGCTTGCTTCGACTCTTTCACCGCCACGTCAGTGATGGCTGTGCCTGCTTCAGACTGGCTAGGTCGCTCTTCACTTGAGTTCGGATCGACTCCAGACCTTCGAAGCGCCGTATGACTTCGCCATTCCGTATCAGTGGCTTGAGTAGGGCCTTTCCTGAGTGACCTTTCTCAGTGCCGTGGATTGTCACGTAGTCCTTGAAGCCTCTAGACCTGTAGACGTCTTTCCTGCCGCCGAGCCCTCCTCTCTTGGCTGCATACTTTCTCTGCCCGTCGCCGACTTCGACGATCTTCGCGCTGAGGTCGACCACAGGCGGGTATGCCACCGACGTCCCCACCCCATACCCGTCGACCAGGCCGTTCAGCCTTCCAATCTCCTCTTCGTCCAGCCTTCCTGACGCCAGGATCCGCACGTGCTTTCCGCCCCTTATGTCGAGCTCCCATCTGACCTCTTCCGCTATCTTGGCGAAGTCGCCTCTTCGCGACGCAGGGGTGTCGAGTCTGACACCCCAGAGCTTGCGCCCAAGCACTTCAAGGGCCTTGATCGACTCGGTCTTCTCGTCCCAGAAGGTGTCGACCAGGGCGACCCTGGGTATCCCCTTCGCCACGGTCTTGTCGAAGAGCCGCCATGCCCTTTCCTGGCTTCCTAGCACCTGGACTAGGGAGTGCGGCATGGTCCCTGAGGCCTCGATTCCCAACAACTTCGCGCCCAAGACGTTGGAAATGCCGTCGAATCCTGCAAGATAGCACGCCCTCTCCACCAGAGGCGCAAGGGCCGGATGCACGCGGCGCGTGCCGAAGCTGATCAGGAGCTTGTCGGCGGCGGCTATCCTCAGCTTCGCGGCCCTCGTCGAGATGCTCGTCGAAGCCGAGAGCAGTCCCAGCAGTGGGTTCTCGTATTCGACGAAGTCGGCGTACCTTCCCTCGATTATCATTAAAGGCTCATAGATCGCCTTCGTGCCCTCTGCGACAAAGACAGAGCCTTCGTCGAACGCCCACGCGTTGACGGGAAGGCCTTCGAGAAGCTTTGCTGCCTCGTATACCCCAGTCAGTACGCCCCAATTGTCGGAGTATGGTACATCTCTTGCGTAGACCTCCATGACCACCTTGGTCCCAATGCCATTCCTCTGCAGGACGTTCTTGGTATGGAGGAAGTAGGCGTCAGTCGTTGCTGCTTCCTTGATCTCTTTCTCTGTCGAGAGCCAGAATAATCTGTCCCCCAAGTCCGAGGGCAAGTCGATCTGACAGCGAATCTCTGCCTTGGAAAAGGGTTTCCCCTTGGTTTTCGCCGCCGACTCCACCTCAGACCTAATCTGGCTGAAGCCTACGCGTTCAGCGAATGCCGGTCACGGCTTTCTCCCAGTCGCAAGGAAGAAAGGTATCGCGAAGAAGCCGGTCATTCCCTCCTTTGAGCTGCCCTTCTGGACCCTTCTGCTATGGCCTGCCTCGCGATTAAGGAGAGAAGTGAAGGAAGAAGATAAGAACGTCGGCCTGGCGTCCTTTCATGTGGGCTGGTAGTTCAATCTGGTAGAATGCCTCCCTCGCACGGAGGAGGTCGGGGGTTCAAAATCGCGATTGACACCAACAGGTGACTTCGCGTATGAAGGTCCCCCCCAGTCCATAACCCTTCGAAGCGCTTTCCTTCGGCAAGCAAGAGTACGACTGAAGCGATTTGACAACGCGATGTGTAAATACGGAGTTGAAGTAGGAATCAGGGTTTGAGACTCGGGAGAACTGCGATAGCGCACCTGCTCGCAGCCCTCATTGTCATAGTCATAGTCGTGCTGATAGTGCTCATAATACTCACAATATAACGAGCGTCGGAGCTCATACTATCTGGCGACGGCCTGCGGCATTGCCTCTTCCAGGCCGAGCTCCTTCCCGAGGTCGGTCCTGAGCCCCTTGTATCTGTTCCTCACGGTGACCTCCGTGACTCCCGCGGCCTCTGCTATCTCCTTCTGTGTCTTCACCTCGCCCTCTAGGACGCCCGCCAGGTAGAGTGCGCTGGCCGCCAGGCCCATCGGGGCCTTGCCGGCAGAGATCTCCTTCTCTTCGGTCCTCCTGATGATGTCGATGGCCCTTCTCACGACCTTTTCAGGCAGGCCGACCTTCGACGCAATCCTGCTGACGTTCCTCGCCGCGTCGGCGACGGGCATGCTGAGGTCCATTTCCCTGAGCAGTATGCGGTAGTCCCTCGCTATGGACTTCTTCTCGAGGTTGTTGACCGCTGCTATGTCCTTCAGTGTCCTCGGGGTCTCGGTGTCCCTGCAGGCCGCGTATACCGAGGCGGCGACGATCCCGACGATCGATCGCCCTCTGAGCAGGCCACGGTCGAGCGCCTTCCTGTAGATGTACGCTGAGCGCTCCTTGACGGCGTTCGACAGGTTGAGCTTGTCTCCTATCTTGTCAAGTTCGCGCATGGCTACGACGAGGTTCTTCTCCTGGGAGCCGAACGCTGGCGACCTGCTGTCCCACCTCCTCAGCCTCACCATGGTGTTGCGCATAGGGGCGTCGAAGGACCTGCCCGACGCGTCCCTGTCAGACCTTCCTATCACCGTCGACAGGCCCATGTCACCGTAGGTGATCGACGTAGGCATGCCAGCCCTTGCCCTGTCCTCTCCCTTGTCGTCGAACTGGCGCCACTCCGGGCCTTCGTCCACGGCGCGCTCGGTAGCCACGTATCCGCAGTTGCTGCAGGTCAATTCCCCCGTGTCCGAGTCTTCGACCAGCATCCGCTTCCCGCAGTTGGGACATTTGTCTGAAACCTGAAGTGCAGAAGTTCTAGGATGTTTCATACTATACAACCAACAGGGTATATGCGTAGTCTGATATTTAAACATAGTAGTATTTTCTTACTGAATAGGCTTCGGCGAGGCCTAGGCGGTCGACGCCTTGCGTGCCAGGGGGGTTCCGCACACGTTGCACACGGTAAGCTTCGGGTTGCTGTATTCCTTGCCGCAGCCGCGGCAGTACGTCTTCCAGGTGATGCTCTTCCAGTCACCACCCTTGAGAGAGGTCGGTGCGAGGCGGATTTCGAGGAGTTCAGCGACGTTCCTCACGGCGAAGTCGTCGGAGACCAGGGTGGCCCCTCCGTCGGCCCTAGAGAGGTCCAGCGCCAGCGCGAGCAGCGAGACGTCGGTGTCGGAGAGGCCCTTCGAGTCTCCTGTCCGATTTGCCGTAGACTTGACCTTTCCCAAAGACTCGGCGGACGGCTCGGTCACCTGCACCCTGCTATGAATCAGCGAAGATCCGACGCTGTGGTGCTTGACCTCTTCGATGACCAGATAGGTCGTGTAATAACGCCCGCTCCCTTGATACGGGATGCCGGCATAGAAGGCTGTGGAATCTAAGACGTACGCCGGTTCAGACAAGTGTGTGTACCTTCAAGCGCTCAGGCTGCCTTTCGGGAAACATGAGAAACTGCGAGCGTGCGTGGCACCAACTGATCTTCCGTATGGCATGGTCGTGGGATGAGACGTTTATTTAGTTTAGGTCGCGAGGCTCCCTCGCTTCACCTTGAGCAGACCTGCCGACCTCGGAAGCGTGAAGGAGGGTAGCTACATCATCCTGGACGGCGAGCCATGCAAGGTCGTCAGCCGCGAGCACTTCAAGCCGGGGAAGCACGGCAGCGCGAAGGTCCGCCTCGTCGCGATTTCTCTTTTCACCGGTTCGAAGAAGAGCTACGTGTCGCCCGCCGAGTCGAGGGTGGACATCCCCATGATAGACAAAAGGTCGGGTCAGATCACCTCAGTCACGAACGACTCTGTGCAACTGATGGACCTCGAGACGTTCGAGGTGTTCGAGACGCCCAAACCAACTCCGGAGGAGATGGCCGAACTGACCGGAAATCTGGCTCCGGGGGCTGAGGTGGAGTACTGGTCGATGCTAGGCCGGAAGAGGATAATGCGGATAAAGGGCGGCGGCTAGGCGCCTCGTCGGACCGCTTGATGCTCTATCTTAACTTCAATGCTCTTCATAGGTCGCCTCAGACGGCTCTTCCGAAGTCCGTCATCTAGAGCACCTCTGCAGCGCTCGCATGGGATATAGGCGTTTGGGACTCAGACAGGCGTCTGGGCGCGGCTCTTGGGGACCAGCTTCGCGTTCATTATCTCGTAGACGCCCCGGACTCCCTTCCAGTGCCTTATCCCGCCCACGACCTCGATTCTCTCCGAGAAGGCGGGGCAGTCCAGCACGAAGGTCTCGCCCTCGCCGCCTTCCAGGCCAGCGTGGAATCTGTATTTCCTCCCAAGCTCCAACAGCTCATCGACCGCATTCGAGTCGAGCGTGCGACCGAGCCAGCCTTCGTCGAGGCCCAGCGCCGAGACGCTGACGACGATGCACTGAAACCCGTCGTTGATGATGTTCCGGAGGTGCTCTTCGGGGTCTATCCCCCAGAGAGGCGACACAGACTCAAGGCCGAGTTCTCCGCACACCCTTTCGACCCTGCTCTTCTGATATACGCTCGAGAGTGCCCCGGTATACACGGCCCTGATGCCGTGCTCCTCCATGGCCTTCGCAAGCGCTCTGCGAAGGTCTTGGAGCTCCTCCTCCTTTACTCCGCGAGTAGCCTCTTTCACCTGCGGGACACCCATAGACTTCGCCTGCAGTGCCGTCCAGTCCAGGTCAGGATAGTGGAACATGTAGGATGAATCAGACTCCGGGAAGATGGTGATCAGACAGGCGAGGTCGTCTCGCTTTGAGGCAAGCCAGGCGGCGTACGTCGAGTCCTTACCGCCAGAGAACAGAGCGCCTACTTTCATCTCCGTCGCCGAGTCGCCTTCGGCCGCTGGCTTTCGATATAACTTGGATGCTGCAGTGGCAGCGGATGTAGGAGAGACCCATGGCCGACAGTGTCACGGCGGCCTCCATCTAGGAGAATTATATACGATGAAGCGGCTCGGCCAGGCCGATGCTTGACTCGCTGCGAGACGGGCTGCAGGCCGCCGTCAAAAGACTCGTAGGCTCGAACACGGTGGACGAGAAAGCGGTCAAGGAGTTCGTGAAGGACCTGCAGAGGACTCTCATCCAGTCGGACGTCAACGTCAGGATGGCCTTGGAGGTCACCGAGCGCGTCCAGACGAGGGCCCTGGAGGAGAAGGCACCCGCCGGGGTGACAAGAAAGGACCATGTCGTGTCTATACTCTATGAAGAGATGGCGCGCCTGCTCGGAGGGGAGGGAGGGCTCCGCCTGGACAAGGACAGGATGAGCACGGTCGTCATGCTCGGAGTCCAGGGGTCAGGAAAGACGACCACGACGGCCAAACTGGCAAGGCTCTATGGCAAACGCGGCTTCAAGGTCGGAGTCGTCGCTGCTGACACGTTCAGGCCCGGAGCCGTCGCGCAGCTCAGGACTCTCTCTGCGGCCTCGGGCGCCGAGATCTACAGCGACGAGGGAGAGAAGAACTCGGTGAAGATAGCCGCGGCGGGGAAGAAGCGGTTCGAAGGGACGAAGAACCTCGTGATCATCGACACGGCAGGGAGGCACAAGGAAGAGAAGGGCCTGCTCCAAGAGATGAAGGAAGTCGTGGGGGCCGTAAAACCTGATGTCACGATTCTGGTGATCGACGGCACCATCGGACAGCAGTGCTACAACCAAGCCCTCGCCTTCCACCAGGCCGCGCCCGTTGGCGGAATCATAGTCACCAAACTTGACGGCGCTGCGAAGGGAGGAGGGGCCCTAGCCGCGGCGGCCGCCACGGGGGCCAAGGTCTTCTTCATAGCCACAGGCGAGAGGATAGACGACCTGGAGGAGTTCTCTCCCACCAGGTTCGTTGGAAGGCTGCTCGGCATGGGGGATCTGAAGGCCCTCATGGAGATGGTCAACCAGTCTGACGTCGAAGTCGATGAGAAACGCGTCCAAAGGATGATGTCGGGCAAGCTGACCATGGACGACCTGATGTACCAGTTCGATCAGATGGGAAAGTTCGGCTCGCTGAAGAAGGTGCTTGACCACATCCCGGGATTCTCTGGGCAGCTGGACTCCAAGGAGCTCGACAAGGCCGAAGACAGAGTCAGGGTCTACAGGTCCATAATCCAGTCGATGACTGGGAGGGAGAAGGCGGACCCTGAGAGCATTAACTCCTCGCGGCTGAAGAGGATCGCACGAGGCTCGGGAAGGAGCGAGAAGGATGTCAGAGAGTTGCTCTCCAGATACCGGCAGATGAAGGCCATGGTGAAGACGAGCAAGGGCCGTGAGATGCGGCAGATGCTGCGCAGGATGGGCGACAGCTGATGCCCGTGGTCTCGCGCACGTTTCAGCTGTGCGCCTCGTGCCTCCGAAGGCAGGGCGAATCGGAGAGCCTCAGGCTGGCGGAGGGGAGAGAATGTTTCGTGTGCGGCGGGATGATGGAGAGGATTCCTTCGATCGCAAAGGAGGTCGTCAAGGTGGCGCGGAGGTACGAATTCGAGACGTTCATGGTAGGCGTCTCCCTTGCAGAGGGGGTCCAGGAGAGGGAGGACGAGCTGAGGTCAGCTCTGAGGATCATGGGAAAGGAGACTCTCAAGACTCAGGTCGCAAAGATGGCGGCGGACTACGTCTTGAGTTCGCTCGACAAGAGGGTCGACAAGATGAAGCCAGACCTAGCGCTCCTTGTGGACCTCGGCAGGAACCATGTCACCGCCACCTCTAGGCCGCTCTTCTTCTGCGCCCGATATTCGAAGCCTCAGGGAATCCCCCAGAAGAGGGAGGTATGCAGGGCCTGCTCGGGGACGGGCTGCGCGAGTTGTCGGAACGCGGGATACAGGAGAGTGGCCAGCGTCGAAGGACTTGTTGCGTCGAAGCTGGCGAAGCTTACGGGGAGCGACAACGTCCGGTTCACCTGGATGGGGAGCGAGGACCGGGACAGCCGGGTCGCCTTCCCGGGGAGACCCTTCGTGGTCGAAATCAAGAACCCGGTTCGGAGAAGACTGCCGAGAGGGTTCATCGTCACAACGGGCAAGGGCAGGGTGCGAGTCACTTCAGGCGAGCTAATGCCAGGAAGGCCAATTCGTCTGCCCCCGTTCAGGTTCAGGACTAAGATCTACGGACAGGCGCTCGAAAGGCCCACCAGCGAAGCGCTGTCGGAACTGCGTGACAGATTCACGATGGCGAGCGTCAGGTTCGACCGGCCTGATGGGAGGCCGGCCGAGAAGAAGGTATACGCGCTGTCCGCCAGGGTGCGAGGCGACGCCCTGACCATAGACGCCGAGCTGGACGGAGGGCTGCCGGTCAAGAGGCTCGTCAGTGGGGAACTCGTCTCACCGTCGGTGTCGGAAGTCTTAAAAACTGAAGTGAGGTGCCGGAAATTCGACATCTGCGGGGTCGAGGAAACAGGGAAATTCGAATTTGCCGAAATCGCACGGAGCCAGAAGAAGAACTAGGTCTCTCCTTCGCTCATCCAACAAGAAGGGTCTCAGCAGCCTGCTCGCTGAATATGCGCCGAACGACAGGGTAGTGATCAAGATAGACCCCACCCAGGTGAAAGGGATGCCGCACCGAAGGTTCAACGGCCTGGTCGGAACGGTGAAGGACTCAGGAAGAAGGGCCGTGACCATAGAGGTGCCCGTCGGTAACAAGGTCAAGACCCTGATAGCCAGGAAGGAGCACATCGTCAGGATGGGCGAGAGCTGATGTCGGAGAAGGCGAAGAAGCTTCTTACGATTCCGGAAGCCAATACGATCTTGCAGAAGATCGACCTAGAGAAGGCAGACCAGATACAGAAGAGAACGCTAGACTACACCACAAAGTTCTCGAAGGCCGAAGCTGACCAGGCTAAGAAGATCCGTAAGGAACTCGTGACTGACTGCGGGCTGAGCGAAGAGGAAGCCGTCGAGCTGGTCAACTCGATGCCGAAGTCTATAGAAGAGCTCAGGACGTTCACCGCCGGATGGCGGAAGCTCCTGTCAACCGAGTC
Organism: Nitrososphaerales archaeon; assembly: GCA_030039515.1. Taxonomy (GTDB): domain Archaea; phylum Thermoproteota; class Nitrososphaeria; order Nitrososphaerales; family Gagatemarchaeaceae; genus UBA183. The sequence continues at coordinate 1,251 of JASHVT010000045.1, read as the reverse complement.
CCTAGAGAAGATTCTGGCGATACTTCGAAAGAAGTAATCTGTCAAGCGTTAATAACGAGGCAAGGTCTGAAAGACTGCAGGAATCAGAAGGTCTCAAGATGGCGCTCAGACATACGCTCGCGGTCGGGGAGCCCCTCTAGGGCCAGTTGCGCGTCAGGGAGATGCCAGACCGGTAGATGATTCCCGCAGACAAGAAGTACGAAGAGTACGCGTACGTCCTTGACTTCATGCCGAGAGGCAAGTCGGAGGCTATCAGGGGAAGAGAAGGACCCATCGTCCAGGCGATAGGAGAAGAGAGGCTGACGCTGCTGGAGCTTTTGGCGACGGAAGACGCCGACTTCGAGACTGGTGAGAAGGTCAAGATAGGAAAGGAAGGTAGGGAGAAGATCTCGAGCGTACTGGGAAAGCTCACGTATGAAGAGCTCTCTCCCGAAGGAAAGTCGTCGCTTCCCAATGTAGTGGAGGTCTTGGTAAAGGACAACGAGTCAAAATACGTGCAGTACTTCAACGAACTCCAGCCGCTCACGCCCCGACTTCATGGTCTCGAGCTGATACCCGGGATAGGCAAGACCTTCATGAAGGAAATCTTGGACACAAGGGAGAAGCGGCCCTTCTCAAGCTTCGACGACATCCAGTCTCGCGTCGGACTCAGAGACCCTGCCAAGATGGTCGCGAGGAGGATAATCGAGGAGCTGTCGGGCGACTCGAGAGTCAGCCTCTTTGTGAAGAAATGAAGCGAAGGAGACTGGGACAGCACTACCTGACCGACGACGGGGTGGCGCGGCTCATGGCCGAGGCCGCGGAGATTCTTCCCGGTGACAGGGTGCTCGAGATAGGCACGGGAAGGGGAGCGCTCACCAAGGTGTTGCAAGAAAAGTCGGGCCTGCTCGAGGCCTACGAGATCGACAGGGAGAACTATGAGCGCACCCTAGAAGTGGTAAGCGGCGGGGCGGCCCGCGTGATATTGGGCGACGCGTTCAGGCACAGACCTCACTTCGACGTGCTCGTAGCAAGCCTGCCGTATTCGCAGTCGTCGGTCTTCATCGAATGGCTGGCAGAGTCGGCATTCAGGAAGGCGGTCGTCCTCCTGCAGGACGACTTCGTCAGGAAGGTCTTGGCACGGCCAGGGTCCAGAGACTATAGGGGAGTCTCGGCGCTGTCGCAGATATGCTTCGACATTGTGGTCCTCGCGCGCGTAGGAAGGGCCTCTTTTTCTCCGTCTCCGAGAGTCTCTTCACTCGTCGTCGCGAT
>JASHVT010000044.1 GCA_030039515.1 Nitrososphaerales archaeon | reverse complement strand
AGTACTCGCTGATCTCTCCTGATCCTTTCTCTATCTCCCTCAGGACGAGGGACTGCTTCTCCTTGAGGGCGGGGTTCCTCTCGTACTCCTCGTTGACCTTGATGTAGACCGAGTCGCCGCAGTACGTGTCGAACTTGGTCCCCAGGGGTGGTAAGTCGCTCAGCCCCAGGAACTTGAGGCCAACTATGACGTCGGCGACCTGCGCGCCCGAGTCGTCGATGTAGTTCAGCACCTCCACGTCGTTGCCCATGTGTCTCATGATGCGGGCGAGCGAGTCGCCCATCACCAGGTTCCTGGCGTGGCCGACGTGGAGCGCCTTGTTCGGGTTTACGTTCGTGTGCTCGACGGTTATCCTCTTGGGGGCCCTGTCAGATGAGCCCAGGTCTCCGCCCAAGACGGCTCTGACCGAGTCGCTCGCGAAGCGGGACATGTTGATCGTGAAGTTCAGATAGCCAGCTCTGTGCGGAGTCACTCCGCCCACGTACCTCGTATCCCTGATCCCATCCATCATCAGCGAGGCGAGCCTTACGGCGATCTCGGCGGGTTCCTTCGCGGTCTGCTTTCCCAGTCTTATGCAGACGGCGCTCGACAGGTCGCCATATCCTTCCCCTGGCGGGGAGTTCAGGTCCGGGTCCACCGCACCGAAGCCTGCCGAGGCGCAGGCCCGGGACACGAGTCCCTCGACCTCGCTTTGGAATTCTAGGAGCTTCATCCGACTTGGGACGCCTCAGATGCGATAAAAGCGCTTTCTGCATCTCCTTGCGTCGGCGTGAGGCTGGGATCACTCCTGCAGGTTTGGCGGGCTGTCTCCCTGGTCACGCCGGGGCATCGCGCCGAGGACAGAGCTGACCATCCCCAGAGGAAAGCCGACAAAGACTGCGAGGATTCCGGACAGCTGCACCAGGAACAGCGATATGCCGGCACCAGCTTGACCGACGCTGCTGCCATCGATTGTGGTTGCTATCAGGAGCAGCATGGAGACTAGGAGGCCCGTGACCGACAAGAGGACGCCGGCGGTGGGATAGGCCCTCCTGGCGCTTCCGGTCCCCGACGCCCTCCAAAACGCCATCGCAACCAGGCCGAGCCCCATCAGCGTGACGACCACAAGCTCGGCCACCACGCTCGAGTACGCGACGGGCGTCCCGCCGATCCACATGAGCTCGTTCAGGGCGGTCAACCCGAAGAGGACGAAGAGCGTCCCGCCCAGCGCGGCCAGCGGCGCCGTCCCGGCCTCCAGCATCTCCTTGTACATCGTCCCTGCAGCGGCCTGCTTCGTTAATAAGCGCCGAGGCGCAGTTCTGAGTGGCTGCTGCTTGGCCAGGCAGAGGCGATGACGCGCTCCCCGAGCACACTTAATTGGGCGCCGCATTGGAACCAGCGACGGGCCCGTAGCCTAGACTCTAGAGGGGAAGCGTGGCGAGAGTCGCGCTCCTCAAAAGCACGGATCAGGGCGTCAGCCTCCGAAGCTGAAGAACCCGAGCTCAGAGACCATGGGTTCGAATCCCATCGGGCCCGCTTACCCCGCCTCAAGGTTTTCGAGGAAGATGCGGCTGTATGAGAGGGCCATCAGGAGCGGAGCACCATTCGACGAGGCGTGGAACAGGGAGGTTCAAGAAGAAGGATCGAGAGGCGGTTCCGGATAAAGGACTACGCGGAGTTCGGATTCAGCAGGGCGCAGCGGTTCGGAAAACCAATCCGGAAGTTCATCAAGATTGGATTGCTAAACCGCTTCGAGAAGACTCCTCGGGAGGTCTGGTATTCGACAAACGGTGACGTCAATTTCGCCTTCATGTAGCCTCGGCCCGTTCATACCCTGCCGGCTGGAGGGTTCCCGATCGTAAGGCCCATTGGAAAAGTGCGCACCCTGCTGCTGGAATCATCTCTGAGACCAAGGTGCGAATCCACCTAGATAATCGAAACGGAAGGGATGGCCTTATCGCCCCAAGACCGGGAGGAATCCTAGCGAGCCCCGGAGTCGCACCAGAACTGGAAAGCACGAGCCTTGGCTATATCCTCACCGCACATCGAAGTGTACCAGAATCAGACCGCCCCAAGAATCTCCGCAGGCCAAGGTATAGGTTCCTTCTGGCAAAGGGACTGTGAATCCTGAGCTGTCAACATAGTCACCTATACCTGCGGTGAAGTTCATGCTGAGGGTAGCGTTCGGTCCAGCCTGATAATGCACGACCGCTAGATCCGACTTGGCCCCAAAGACATAGTTGACGGGGGTCGTGTAGTAAGGATTTGGGCAATCGGATGTCAGGTTTCCGGCGGAAGTCTTGAAGATAGGGATCACTGTACCCAAGGAAAAGTTGGACTTTCCGTAAGCGCCTGCTACCAGAGCTACTCCAAACGGGTAATACAGTCTTCCACAGGAGGAAAGAGAAAGGTTCTGGATGGGCCACTCGTCTCCTAGAGGGACGCTGATTCGACCCGATTTGTCATTTGTCACGTCCAAGTTGAGCAATAGCTGGCCGCCGTAAGGGAGCGACGTTGCATTCGCCCGAACGATCAAGACAAGACCGTTGGATGTTGATGCAGTGGTCGAGATTGACGCTGTTTGTGCGCCGTGCTGCGGCCCGAGCTCTATTATGGCTGCGAGCGCCAAAAGAACGACAAGGACAACAAATCCAATCGCGACGATGCTCTTCCTCAATACTCAGTCTAGGAAAGTTCGGGACTATTTTACACTGGTGGCGAGAACAGTCTCAAAGGCTGACGGCTCCCTCTTAGGAAAGTCGAGAGACTCCAGCATGGGTTGATTATAATACTTATACGACACAACCCGATATGCGGCGGCGTTGGCGTCGTTCGGAAAGAAGAGAGATGCGTCTTCACGGAGGAGACTTGCAATTCTACTTGTTCCCTTAATGGTCATAGCTATCGGCGTCACGACTGGAATCGTCGCGTCTGCGAGCTCCGCCCAGAACGGCAATTCAAGCTCGTCCTGCTCGCTCTCGGCAAGCTTGACGCAGCTCCTGCAGGCTGTCAAAAGCGATTCAAAATTCATAACAGCCGAAGGTGAACTGAGCTATAGCCTCCAGTATGTTGAACAGGACGGACCTGAGACTGGAACCCTGGGTGGGCATTTTGTAACATCGGGGACCAAGGTAGAAACAAACGGCACATCGCCAGGAAGTACTGTCATAGTCGGGGGGACGCCGATCTACTATCCTCCTTCAACCATATTCACATTCTATTCATATGGCCATTCTGCGACTACGCCGACCTGCGCTTCCAACACAGGCAATGACTCAAATCTGGAAGGCATCCTTCGCGTCACTGTTCCTCAGAGTCCAGACGGGACATGGAACATGACTGGTATGACTATTAGCTATAGCTCGGGACTTGAAGTCAATGGAACGTCCCTGAGTAGGTGAATCAATGCTCCTTGAATAAGCGAATTGGGCTCAACCTAACGCTAAAGGATTTGGCCTTCATGACCATATTGATTCTGCTTTCATTGTCTGTAGTGATGCCGAAGGTTGCGTATGCAACGAATGACGACCAGTCACCGAACAGACAAATCACGACTACCAACACGAAGGGTGACCCGGGTTGGTGGGAACGATTCTCCATTCGTACAAACACCACGTTTTCAATTGCTACAAGCGCTTTTACTTTCCAACTGAATGCGTATACTGACGGGTGCGGAACCTACGGCAACTGCGTATGGTGGAACCAGGCGATTACTGGAATCGATGCGGGGTCACTGGTTGGGAAGTCGGGTGGATACTGGCTTCACGACGCGCATCTGGAACCATTCTATGGCTCGACAGCGGGTGGAGACACAGGAGATCTTGGCTCCCATTGCGCACTGTCCATTCCTGAGCTTGTCAATATCGACAACTATGGCTTCAATGTAATGATTCAACTCGCGAACGGTACCTCTGGAGTAACATTCACAGTAGGAGTCTCTGACCAGGCTAACTCGACCAACTTCTACACCGTGTCGAAGACCTGTTCGATTGGGTCGGGGACAGGTCAGATCCCTTACCCCATCGACTATGCGTATCAGGTGGAAGGCATCATAGCAGGCTGCGGAAGTTCAAGTTGTGGAACAAATGTGTCATTCAGTCCGCTACACGAGAACATCTTTGGAGGATACATCGACCTAGTGAGCAACTACAACGTCATGTCAAGTGCAAACAAGTCGTCCCAATCTGGAGAGGGTTCCAACCTCTACCAGGTACCCTCAACAGGAGGCTATTATGGCGAATCATATGGTAGCATGTACCTTTACACCGTGGTCTCATCCGAGTTCTACTATGGGACTGGTGGAGAAGTAACCAAGTCGGACTCCTAAATCCAAGTGGTAGGTCCTGCTTGGAACCGAACCAGAAGGATTCGCTTAGAAGATTAAGCGAGTCCTACCGGGCCCGCATAGCCTGAATTAGACACTGTCATGTCAGGTCGGGGAGAAGCAAGTCTTGACGAGTCGAGTGCTGAGCCTGTATTACCGGCACTAAGGACCACCTTTTGTCTAGGCCCCGTCGGCTTGTTCCGCTGGTCAGGTCGGCTTGGCTGTACTAATTACGGCCGGTCTCATAGGAGCCCACATGTTAGAGAGACGCGCAAGAACCGGAAGATGATGCAAGTTCTTTGTGATTACTTCGTGAACTCGCCTAGTCCGATAGAGACGACCCGGCCCCCTACAGAGACTTGTATTTTTCCTCCTTCCTTCGCTGCCCTAAGGTAGATTCTAGATGGTCGTCCCACCTCGTGTCCCTGGTCGACCTTTGCGTCTACCGTCTCGCTTCCGAGATACTTGTAATGCGAGAGATATGCCGCAAGGCACCCGTTGCCGCTCCCAGTCGCTGCATCCTCCGGTATCCCGAAAGCTTCGACGAAGACCCGAACGCTGAAGTCATCTCCTTCTTCACGTGCCTCCGGAGAGAAGACGAGAATCCCCTCGTCTCCGGTCCTCTTGAGAAGTTCGTTGCAGGATGCCCTGTCCACTCTGCAGCGCTTGACCGCGTCAAGGGTCCGCAGCGGCACGATAATGAAGGGAACTCCAGTTGACACCTCGACTACAGGAAACTTCGGGTCGATGTCAGAGGGAGTCAGCCCCAGAACTCTTGAGATCTCCTCGGCTGGGATTGGCGTCTCTCCGAACGTTGGTGCCATTTGACCCATCCAGACCGTGTCCGCTCCCCCTTCTGGACCGTAGACGAAAGTGACTGGAATCCTCCCGATCTTGAGGTCCAGTGTCACTCTTGGTACTTGCCTTCCTAAGATGAATTTCTGGACTACAAAGGCTGTTCCCAGTGTTGGGTGTCCCGCGAACGGGAGTTCTCTCATAGGCGTGAATATCCTGACCTTGAAGATTGGTTCCAACCTGTCACTCGAGCTTTCGTCCGTGATGAATGCCGTCTCAGAGAAGTTAAACTCGCGTGCTATCATCTGCATTTCTTCTGCTGACACTCGGTTGGCTCTTCGAACCACCGCTAGTTCGTTCCCGCCATAACGGAACTCCGCAAAGACATCGACCAAGTGGAACGTGAGGCCTTCTGCTTCGGCACCGCCGTGCCTAGTCATCAAACGGTCCTTCCGAGTTTGAGAACAAATATAAGGACTTCTTGAACACTATTGAACGTTCGTCGTGTCTATAGGTCTCACAATGGACAATCACCACGGCTCACCGAGCAATCCCTTGCGCTCATTCCCGTCCGGTCTGAGGAGAGTATCCTGAACGCGTCTAGACTGCAGTGGACGCACGCGCAAGTTCCACATCTTGCCACGGGGGAACGAGGGGGGACCCTTGAATTATTCTCTCTGAAGGGGTTCTGGGGTTTCTGACCTCCTCACTCCGAGGGCGGAGGTCGCTTCGGAGACTCCAGAGCCCAATGGGGCTCGCGTTATCGCCTCCATGAAGGGACTCGGGAAGTCGCCCGAAAACTGAGCAACTGAACCTTCAAGATTCCGGAGGATGAGAGTAGGCGATTGTCGAGTGACGCCCGAGATCGACAGGTCGCCTTATGACGCATCGTCCTTCTCATTGGCCGCAGGGGGAATGTCCACAACGAATTCTCGAGGTTGCCTCAGGTGCCCAATTCGGATTCGAACATCTCCAACGTTGAACTCTGTGATGCCACTTCTAGGACCGTTTCGGTCTGGGTCTCATCGGGCCCGCGCTCAATTAGCTCGATACGATTCCCATTCGGTTAGTGGGGCTTGGGCCTTGGCCAATGGTATTGTCGCCCATGAGACGCACCTTGGATGCAACCAAACCGTGGGAACTTGCAACCTGCTACTCGCGAGTCAACGATAGTAGGGGACAAAAGGTAATAAGTACTTATGTCCCTTACGAGGCTATGGGAACGATAAAGGTCGTGGTAGGAGACGAAGTGGAGAGACGGTTCAGGCGAGTCGCCATGGGCCGCTATGGCTACGGAAGGGGTGCGCTGAGCGAAGCCGCGGAAGCGGCTCTGAGCGAGTGGTCGTCGGGAGAAGACATGGAATTGGATCTGCCCCCCGGGCTGGAGGACCCGGTGTCGGCGATCGAGGGCCTGCTTGCGAACACCAGAGCAACCTCGGTTGAGTTGCAGCACGATGCAGGACGGATTAGGGTGAGGGGAGCGCGTGCCAAGGCTCCTAGTTGATGCGAACGTCTTCCTTGAGCTCGAACTCAGTCAGTCAAAGTCTGCAGAGTGCAAGGACCTTCTCAGGAGCATCGCGAGCGGAAAGATGAAGGCAGCTACGACAGACTTCATCCTCGACAGCATAGCGGTCGTGATGGAGGACAGGGACAGCCCCGCCGCTGACATCAAGAGATTCTTCGCAAGCTTGACTCTCTACAAGGGCTTGCTTGTCCACAGTCTCGGCGTGAAGGGAAGGCTGCTGGCGGCCGAAGAAATGGAAAGCAGTGGACTCAGTTTTGACGACTCCACATCGGTCGCCGCTATGAAGAGGCTGGGAATCAAGGAAATCGTCTCCTTCGACCATGACTTCGACAAGGTCCGCACGATAACTAGGATTGAGCCCAAGACAGCGCAGTCTAGACTCGCCGGTTCCAAACCCTAGGAGGGTCCGAGTCCCTTCCGGCCCTCTCCATACGCCCTTGTTGCCGCCGAACTGAAGGGGTTCGCTTGACTTCCTAAGCGCAGCCCGTCGGGCCCGCTTCAGAACGGAAGTCATTTTGCAGGGTCGCTTTGCCGTTGTCAGGCGACAACGAAGGTCCAGCACAGGCTGGTGAGATGCCCGATGGAATCCGCAAGCTGTTGGGTCTAGGCGGTCGAGTCTTACGCGGGTTGGGGGATAGACTACGCTGCACTAGAAGTTGACTGGCCGGACTCCTTACTCTCACAACCGACGCCTGCAGCCCGATAGCCCCGTCCTAACGATGGGCAGTATTTCCCACGCTCATGCCCCAATAAGCTTCGGATTTACGCATTATTGACTAGCATTATTATGGAGACGTCTGCAGGAATTGATGGAAAGAGGAATCTACTGAACTATTCGAACCAAGGGCCCCGAAGTGAATCCGGACACCAAGGTCCGTCTGGGAGTCCTAGCTGCGGGGCTGGTCGTCTCGGTGCTGATCGGAGCATCGCCAGTTCACGGCCTCGCAGCACGGGTGTTGGACGAGATCGGTGGGACGACTCAATAGCAGAGTCGTCTCCCCCTCATTTTTGGACGGGGATCGTCGAGGTCTTCAGGAGCTCTTCTTCCATGTCCTCGGCGCTGAACCTCCAACGGCCGTTGTGGTACATGTTGTACGGAATCGTGAACGAGGCTACGCAGGAGGGGTTCACAAAGCTCATCTCCACCCCTTCGCCAACCTCCGGGACCGCCTCGTTGATGTAGTTCAGAACATGGACGACCTCGGTAAGTGGGATGTACATGGTCGCAATGTAGGTGTCGTCCTGCAAACGCTCCTCAGCCCACAGGAACGGGATCCTGCTTACCGCTGCCTGAGCTCGAGAGTATTCCGCATGACCCAACCCGCGGAAGGTCAGCCTGGTCGTCGCGACCGAGTGGACCAGCTTCTTCGTGATATCTTGGGCCCACCGTATCCTGTAGGAGGGGACGAGACCTCGGCCTTGGACGTGAGTTCGATAGTGATACTCGAGGACCTTCTGGTTCAATTTCAGTTTCTTCGCGATGGAGGTCAGATGTTGCCTTGCGTCCACCTGCAGCTCCTTTGTTATCAGAAGATCCTGGTAGTCGAATTCAACGGGCCCCCTCCTCTTCTCTGACAGCAGAGGAGCAGGGGCGAGGGACCTCACTTCACTCCACGGGATCTCCCAGATCCCAGACTTGAAATTGAAGAACCTCGAGTCCATGGTCTTGTGCCTGCTGGCGACGACTTCATTGACCGAAAAAGCGGCCAGGATCCCCCTCTCGCGCAGCCTTGTCAGGAAAGCTTCATACTCGCTCGTCCTGCCGTCGGGGAGCATGAAGTAAGCTACGAAGTGCCCCTGGGGCAAGACCTTGGCAAAGTAGGTCAGATAGCCAACCTCATTCAGGGCCCGCAGCACCTGCTGAGAGATGGTGCCATATCCTCTGGCAAAGTTCAGGACTCCCTGATGCAACACCAAGCCGAGCTTCCCAATGTCTACCTCGGCGTGGAATCTGAAGCCTAGGCGACCGAACCTCTTGTTGATCTTGTATCTGACGGTCTCCGCGTGAACGCGCGTGATGCGAGAGACTTCGGCCACATTTCGAGGCCCCGCCGACGCTATCGCCGACACTATCCGAGCTTCGACATCGGAGGGTTCTCTTTCAGATGTCTGGACGGACCTGGCCTTTGCCATCGGGACACCGAGGAGATTAAAGTTCGCTGAGCTAGTTAAGCGTGACTGAGCCAGGTCCCTATTGGGGCCTCCATGACTCTCCGACGCCCACGAAGCTCTATCGACTAGACGCAGGCTTCTAGGACCTGGGCGAAGCAAGTGCGAGGCGGCCGGTCCGTAGGACGTTGCCGAGCCGCCTGCTCCGTCGCAAAACCAATAGATACCCGGGGCATGCAGTGGAATTGATTGGACTCTGGAACCATCTCTGTCACGCTGACAGGGATCAGACGGCTTGCGGTCTCCAGGCAGCATCTTTCCGGCTCTCTCCCAAACAGAGCCTCCGCTGACGACATAGTCACGACTATCCGAGACCTCCCCTACGTGCAGTGGGACCCGGTGACGGTGGTCGCGCCGTCGCACATAATCTCCCTCTGGAACAGGCTGGGAGACTTCCGCGTGGCGGACCTGGACAGGCTGATGTGGCGCGACAGAAGGGTGCTCCTCCACTGGACTCCCATCGCGTCGCTTGTGTTGACCGAGGACTACCCCATCTACCGCTCCCTGATGGGACGATATCCGGAGTCCCTGACGAAGTCGTGGGGTAACCACATCCCCAGAGCCAGGCAGTTCCTAGCAAGGCACGCCGAGCTAAGGAAGAGGGTGCTCCGCGAGCTCGAGGGAGGCCCTCTGAAGCCCACTCAGTTCCAAGAGTATCGGTCAAAGAGGAGCGAGGACGGGTGGAGCAGCGGGAGCGACGTGTCCACCATGCTCTTCCACCTGCACATGCGAGGCGAGGTGATGGTGGTGGGTCGAGAGGGGAACCAGAACATATGGGGCCTGTCCGAGAGATTCCTTCCAGAGTGGACGCCGAGGGACGACCTCTCTGAAGAGGAGTTCGAGCGGGAGGCCGCCCAGAAGGCAATACACGGGCTGGGGACTGCAACCCTCCGCGAGGTACGCTACTACTTCCCGCCGGGTCGCTACCAAAACCTGAAGTCGACGTTGGCCCTGCTCCAGGAGGAGTCTGTGACTCATCGGCTGAAGGTCGAAGGTCTCGAGGAGAAAGGCGAGCGCTACATCCACGACCGGGACGTTCCGCACCTAGAGTCCGTGACCGCCGGGGCATGGGAGCCGCGCGTGTCCCTCCTCCCGCCCTTCGACAACATGCTCAAGCAGCACTCCAGGGTGTTCGGCTTCGACTATGTCCGCGAGCAGTTCCTGCCGAAGGAGAGGAGGAGATTCGGGACGTACGTGCTCCCGGTCCTATGGGGGGAGAGGTTCATCGGCAGGATCGACCCGCAGTTCGACAGGCGGTCGGAAAGGCTCGTGATCAATTCGGTGCACGAGGAGCCCGGGGCGCATGTCGGCAAGGACGTCCCACCCATGATCAGCGAAGCCATCGCGAGGCTCTCAGACTTCATCGGTGCGAAGGAGGTCCTATACAGGGGACCGGTCCCTGCGTCCTGGAAGAGCGCTCTCCGATGAGTACAGCGGAGAGACGCCCTGCGACAGCTCGGAAGCGACCCACTGGATCGGACCTTGCGCTCCTACGCCTTCGACCCCGTCTCTCTCTTCCATGTTCCCCAGCCGGTAATCGGAGGGTCGACGTCAAGCTGCCAGAGCAGGGCGTTGAGCTCGCCCCTGTGCTGCAGCTCCTCCTCAATCAAGTGCCACAGCATGTTCTTCACGTTGAATCTGAACGGCTTTCCGTCTCTCTCCCTGTCGATCCAGCGGCCAAGGTCCTCTGGGCGTAGCCTCTGGACGAAGTCCAAGATGAGTGGATTCATCTTCTCAGCGTCGCCCTTCAGTTCCTCGATCGAGGCGCATCTCCTTCCGAACGAGTCGTCACTGTCCAGTGCGACTCCTGCGTACAACTGGTTGAGCCACAGCCGATAGGCGAAGAAGACATGCGCCGAGATGTCAAGGAGCGTAGGAAACGACGCGCCCGTGTCCTTCGTCAACTGCTCCTTTGAGAGCGACTCGAGCAGCTTCAGATACTTCCTCCTGACATAGTCATTGTAGCTGAACCACTCTCTTATCGACGAGAGGTCAGCAGCTGCGCGAGTCTCTTGTTCCCTGGCCAGATCAGAAGTCATCTGCGTGCACGCGGTCAGGACGTGATTCGCGCCTATTTCCCTTTGGGTGAGAGTCTCAGGGACTCCCCGGGCCGTTCGACGTTCCGAGTCTGGTGGTC
>JASHVT010000043.1 GCA_030039515.1 Nitrososphaerales archaeon | reverse complement strand
CAGGGTGAGGACTCCCCACGTCAAGTACGTCATGAAGCTCGACGGGGACCACGTCCTCCCTAGGGACTACACCAGGCAGATAGTCGAGCGCATGGAGGCCGACCCCCGACTGGCCGTGGCGAGCGGGTACATCGAAGGGGAGCGCTACACCGCGAACTCCCCACGGGGGTCTGGCATGGTGATAAGAGAGGACTTCTGGGAAAGGGCGGGAGGGCTCCAGTTCCCTCTCCAATACGGGTGGGAGAGCTGGCTCTACCTCAAGGCTCAGGCGACGGGATATCGCACGAGGAGCTTTCCCGACGTCGTGACGAGGATTTCCCGGCCGACTTCTTTCACCAAGGGGGTCCTCTACGGCAGAGGGATGTACGCCCTGGGGTACTTCTGGCCGTACGCCCTAGGACGGTGCCTGCTCGTCATGCCTCGCTCTCTGGCCGGCGGGTTTCAAATGCTGAGGGGGTACGTCGACCACAGAGGGGTGGTCCCGCTCGACGTCAGCCGCTGGGTCGGAGAGATGCAGCGCAGGACCCTGCTCAAGAGGGGGATGGCGGTCGTGCGGCACCGAGCGGTGACCTAGGCAGTCAGACCATTCGCTCTATATATCTCTAGAGAAATTAGAGGCCATATTGAAATATCGAGGCCGTGCGAGGCTTCGCGTTGGGGTTCGCGGTAAGCAAGTCAGGTTCGACCCGCGTTTCTATCATCGCGATAACAGCGGCGCTCTACGCCGTCGGAAAGTGGGCCACAGCCTACATCAGGACGCCTTGGGGAGTGGGCGAGCTCCTTGTTGGCGTGTTCTTCCCCGCTTTTATGGCCGTGGTCTGTGAGACGATGCCTGTCGCCATCGGCGCGGGCCTAGGGACATTCATCGGGGACTTCCTCGTTAGCACGAGCCCGGCGCTGAGCTTGGTCGCAGGCGTGCCTGCTAACTTCCTGGCCTTCCTTCTCTTCGGATGGTTCGTCAAGAAATACAAGACGTGGCCTTCCTTCGTCGCAGCGACCGTCGCTTTCGTCACGCTGGGCAACCTGATAGCCGCAGTCATGGTCTACCTGTTCGCGTTCCGGCTCATCGGGGTCGTGATACCCTCCTCTGCCATCCTGGGGCTCACTGTCTTCTGGAACACCACGTCGATTCCTGCCGTGATCATCGCCGTCCCCCTGCTCCTGAGGGCTGTCCGGCCGCTGTACGGCAGGGTCAGAGTCCTCCAGTTCTTCCCGTCTTGGTCGACCGTAGGACTAAGGTCGAAGCTGCTCGCCCTCGGGTTCGCGATGGCCTTCGTGCTGTTCGGCGCGGTGATATTCTTCGTGTCTCCCGACTCGGTGGCGACCGAACCTGGCATCGGATACTTCCTCCTGGCCGCCGCGATAGTGGTGGTCTTCGGCCCCTTCGTCGACGTCATCTCCGGAACAAAGGGAATCGCGAAGGCCGCTGGCCCCTGAAAGCGTCTCCGCTTTCGCGCCTGCAGCGATCACGAACTTCTTCGCGCTAGAGTACGGAGAGGACGGCAAAGCGACGGGCGCGACTGGCGGCGGATACATTCTCTCTGAGGGAGTGGTTTCCAAGGCCACGCTCGTCTCAAGGACCGGACCGTTCAGGTTCGAGACTTCAGTGGACGGGGACCCGCGTTACGATGCCCGGACCACAAGGAGGGCGGTCAGCCTCCTCCTCGCCGAAACGTCGCCGGTCGAAGGGCACCTGAAGCTGGAGCAGGAGATGAGGGTACCTATAGGCTGCGGATTCGGCGCGAGTTCGGCTTCCGCCATCTCGGCGGTATACGCGGTCGCGGCGCTCCTCGGCGTCAGGACTGACAAGGCGCGCCAGGCGTGCTTCGCGCACAGGGCGGAGCTGATCGAGCAGACCGGGGTAGGGACTGTCTCCGTGGCCTACAACTTCACAGGCGCCGGCGCGATCACAGTCCCAGGCGAGCCTGGGGCCGCGAAGTTCCTGAAGGTCGACGTCCCTGACGGGATGAGGATAGTCGCCGCCTCGCTGGGGCCCTACGACAAGCGGGTTGCGCTCTCCTCTCCCCTCCTGAGCAGGAGGATAACTGAGCTCGGGAGCTCGGCGCTGGCCGAGTTCCTCGCACGCCCGACGCTCGAGGTCTTGGCACGGGAGGGAGAGCGGTTCTCGTCGGGGCTCGGCCTCATGACCCCGGAGGTGAAGAAGCTGGCTGAAGCCGCGAAGGCCGCAGGTGCTGTGCACGCGAGCCAGAACATGATAGGATACGCCGTCCACTCCCTCGTGGACGCTGACCGCGCCGCGAAGGTCGAGGAAGCGCTCTCCTCGCTCGGCGGTCCGCGCGTGGACGTCTACGAGGTAGGTAATGTCCGCGCGGGACCAATCGGGGGTCGGTCCCGGCGCGTACTCAGCCGGACGTGACGAGCTCCTTCGTGTACTTCGTGAGCACCTTCGGCTTGGTCCCTACCTGGATCGTGTCCTCTATCCTGATGCCGTACTTCCCCGCCCTGTATATCCCGGGCTCGTCGGTGACGACGTCGCCCGCGGCGAGCTTCGAAGTGCTGCCTGTGCTTATCC
>JASHVT010000042.1 GCA_030039515.1 Nitrososphaerales archaeon | reverse complement strand
CTGAAGGAACCTCGAGAAGTCCTCCCCTCCTAGGATCGGCTCGATTCTCTTGACCTTCATGCCAGGGATCCTTTGCAAGACTCTCGACGCTCTCCGAGTGACCTCGGAGTCGTTCACTGTCACGGGATAGGCGTCCTCCTCGAAATCCACCTCGGCTCTCGCCCCGAAGGACTTTGCGACGCCCTTGGCTATCTCTGCCACCTTGGTCTTGGCCAGCCGTCTGGTGCGCTCGTCGAGGGTCCGAATCGTGCCTTCGAGCCGCGCCTCGTCAGGGATGATGTTCTCCTTCGTCCCCGAGTGGACCGACCCCACGGTGATTACGAACGGCCGCACGGGGTCTATCATCCTGGCCGATATCGCCTGGAGGGCCAGGATCATATGCGCAGCAATGTAGACGGGGTCGACGGTCTCGTGAGGAGCGGAGCCGTGGCCTCCCCTCCCTATGATCCTGATTCTGAAGGTGTCGGGCGCCGCCATCAAAGCGCCCTCTCTTAGGGCGAATTCACCGACGCTCCTGTTGCCGCTGATATGGAGCCCGAAGACATAGTCGACCTTCGGGGCCTTCATGACTCCCGCCTCGATCATCGGCAGGGCGCCCCCCCTCCCGCCGTGTTCTTCGGCCGGCTGAAAGATGAACTTCACCGTACCCTCTAGTCCCTTCCTGTTGTCCGCCAGGATCCTGGCTGCCCCAAGGAGCATCGACATGTGGGTATCGTGCCCGCACGCGTGCATGACGCCCTTGTTCTTCGACTTGAAGTCGACGTCTGCCATCTCTTCGACAGGAAGCGCGTCCATGTCGGCTCTCAGTCCGATGACCCTGCCTCTGCCAGCCCCTTCCAAGACGCCAAGCACGCCCGTGCCGCCCACCCCCCTCGTCACGCTGATTCCCATCGCCTCGAGCCTCGCGGCGACGAACTCGGAGGTCTTCTCCTCATGGTAGGCGAGCTCGGGTCTCATGTGAAGAGCCCTCCTGTCCTTGACTATGTCAGGCTCTATCCTCTTTGCATCGGCCAGAAAGTCCATGGCCGGCTATCGATGCCAGACCGATAAAGCTCTTGACCTCCAGGCGCACGCGATGTCGCTTCTGGCGCGCGGGTCATCCTTTTAGCGAGAGCCCGCGCACCTTTGTGCGCAGGAGATGTCGAACGCCTCCAGGGCCGGGGCCGCGATATTCGTCGGCGCAGTCCAGTTCGGCCTCTGCCTGGTCCTCGCGGAGGTCCTGTTCCCGGGCTACAGCGTCTCGTCGAACTACATCAGCGACCTCGGGGCCTTTTGCACCGGATCCACCTGCGTGGTCTACCAGCCTTCGGCTGCGATCTTCGACACTTCCATCGTAGTCTTCGGCCTCCTGGTCCTGCTCGCGGCGTACTGCCTGCAGCGGGCCTATCGCTGGACCCCGGGGACCATTGTCGTCGCGCTCGCGGGAGCGGGGATGGTCGGGGTCGGACTCGCGCCCGAGACTACCGGAATATGGCACTCGCTGTTCTCGCTCATCACCTTCCTGTTCGCCGGGCTCTCGGCCGTCCTCCTGGCTAGGACCCAGAGGAAGCCGATGTCATACTTCTCCGTCGCGCTCGGGCTCCTCACGCTCGTCGCGTTGGTGCTCTTCGTCCCGGGCGAGTACCTCGGGCTCGGCCCAGGCGGCATGGAGAGGCTCGTCGTCTATCCGGTGCTGCTGTGGGCAGTGGGATTTGGTGGCCACCTCATGGGGCAAGAGGGCGAGCCGGGTTCGTCACCGCGTCGCTGAACATCGAAGGGCGGCCAACCGGCCACGGCCTGGTTCCTTTCTTCGGGTCTAGGCGCTCTTCATCAGCTGGAGCTTCTCGGGCAGGTACTTGTCGACTATGTAGCTCAGCCCGTATCTCGCGAAGGCCTCCTGTTCGCTCTTCTTTTTGATCTTCAGGAAGGTGTCCAGCTCGTCATGCCACATCTTCTCAGTGTATCTCGGGTCGGACTTCAGCTCGTAGAGCCTCTTGATGTCTATCTCGGTGAGCTTGTCGGACGGGAGCTTGTACTTCACGATGTCGCTGGCCCAGACTCCGAGCCACACCGCGCTGGGGGTCGTGAGCTCCCTCAAATGTGCCGCATTCGCTGAGCCTGACCGACAAACCATCGCGATGTGAGCGCCCCAAGGGTCCGCGTCACAGAGTATCCCCACGGGAAGGCCGAGCTCCTGGTTGAGGCGCCTCAGCAGGTACCTGGTCGACCGCGGCGGCTGCCCGGCTGTGTTGATCAGGAGCGCCTTGTACTTCTTGTGCACCTGCTCCTCGATGAACCGGGTGAACAGCCCGCCCTTCTCTATCGCGAGGACCATCTCGGCGTCCGTGTCCGCGAACTCGGCGGTCGTGAGGGCGGGCCCTATCATGACGCCGTCTGGGTTCGCGGAGAGGTCCGCCTTCTTGCCTTCGTAGCCCGGGACAGTGTACTCTATGGTCATGTTCCCGAAGATCGCGCTCCTCTCCTCAGGATAGATGTTCATGTCCTCCCTGGCCATCTGCATCAGCACCTCCAGGTCCGTGATGAGCTCGTCGGACTCGGCTTGGTCCTGGAACTCGATGTTGAACGCCTGGGCCGAGTAGAAGACGTCTCTGAGGGTCGACGTCCTTTTCTCTCCCACCAGCTTCTTGGCGAAGTACGCCAGCCAGACGAGCTGGGTGAACGGCCTGATGTGCTTTATGTTGCCCGAGGACTTCTTGACCGTGGTCGCGCCCAGCACGAACTGCTGCAGCTTTCTGTCGTAGACGATGTTCCTCACAGAACGGCTCGCGAGAGTCAGGCTCGGGAACCTGCCCTCGTCCAGGTCGTCGTAGACGCTCTCGCCCAGGTGCTTCAGCAGCGCCTGCGCGTTAGTCTTCCTTTTCTCTGCCGTAGTCGTCGATCTTGCTTTGCTCAATCTCCAAGTCCTTGGCCGGATCAGGCTCTCCATCCGGAGCGCCCTGGCCGCCCTCAATCTCGTCCTGCTCCGAATCCGGAGAAGAAGACTCCGGGCCGATGAGCTTCTGATACTCGGGTTCCTTCTTCTTCCCCGCGAGGTCGGTCGAGAACCTCGCTATCAGGGGCAGGTACTTGCCGTAGATGTTCATCTTCCTCTGCACTGCCTCCATGCTGCCCTTCCTTGACAGGAAGATGCCGAGCCCCCTCATCGACTCGCGGATCGCGTTCCTGATCTCCCTTTCGATCTCCGGCCTGTCTGCGATGTACTCCTTGCCTACCGTCTTGTAAGGGATCCTCGTCGAACAGATGTGGGTTATCACGCCCACGGGGTCGTCCGGAGAGACGTGGTACCTCCTCCAGTCGACGCCGTTGAGGACCTCGAACGAGATGTCGGAGCTCTCGTCGTAGAGCAGGGGTATCCGGTTAGCGAACCTGAACAGCTTCACGCCCGGCTGAAGGACCTTCCCTCCGTAGGCCACCCCTACCTCGACGAGGAACGGGAACCCAGAGTACGAGGCGGGGGGCCTCGTCACGACCGTCGAGTACTCGGGCTGCAGCTCCTTGTTCATGCCAGCGAGCAGTATCTCCTCTCCCACGGGGGAGAGGACCGCCGCGTCGGGCTGCAGGAAATCGGGGAAGCGCTGCAGCGCGTCGACCAGCGCGACGATCTGCACGTTGTTGAGCCGCTTGGGAGGGAGCCGGGGCGACACTCCGGCGAACTCGAGAAACCTGTTCGCCGTCTTGTCCCCTACCCTGTGGAAGTGCGTGACCATGAAGGACCTCATGTCGTGCTCCTCAGTGAGCTTCACCATCCGCTTGAGCGCCTCGACGTCGATGCCGTGCGGGTGGGGCAGGGTCTCCTTCGGCGACGCGGGCATCGAGGAGGTCGCGCGCTCGAAGAACGTCATCTGCCCGAGCGGGTCTACGAATGTCAGGTTGGCGTAGCTTGCGACGAGGGCGGTCTGTTTGAAGTACTCCCCTATCTTCTGCGAGGACCTAAGATAGTCGCCCTCGAGGGTCAGGTCGACCCTCGTCCCGGTCGTCCCGTTCGCGTCGCTGACGACGCGCTTCAGAACGGTCGGCCTGTTCTCGCTGATGTCTATCATCATCTGGAACGAGTGCTTCCGCTTCCCGTCCGCGCAAGTCGTTATCGTCACTGGCCTGTTGGTGGTTATCTGCCCGTAGAGGATCGCCATGGTTCCACCCAGTCCGAACATTCCCCTTGACTGCCTCAGCACGTACTTCGACCCGTAGAAGACCTTCCCGAACGCGCTCGGGACGTGCTGCGGAGGCACTCCCGGCCCGTTGTCCACTACCGTCAGACGGTAGGGCTTCGGGTCCGGGACATCGGAAGGTCCGCCGTCGCCGACGAGCCTGACGTACACGTCGGGCAGGGTCCCCGCCATCTCGGCGGCGTCGAAGGAGTTCTCCACGAGCTCTCTGACCGTCATGTATAGCGCCCTCGCCGGGTTGGTGAACCCAGCAAGGTCTCTATTGCGGTAGAAAGAACTCTGAGGGAGAGATCTCCGCGAAGGATGTCTTGCTGCTCAGTTCCTACCACCTCCATTTGAAGAAGCGGGGGATGTCTCGGGTCGCCTCAGGTGCACGAACGGCCTTGAAATCAGACAAAACCTCCGCCCCGCAGGTATCGATGGGGCGCGGATATATGCTCGCGCCACCTCCCGGTCCTCCGAAACTAGTTCTCCGAACTTTCGGGGCGTCCTGCCATCGTTTCTGGCGAGCTCCCCTCCCACAGGAACATCTTCTCCATCTTGCGCTTTGTCCTGGCCCTCTGCAGGGAGTTGTAGACAGTCTTGTGCTGGCTCCCTGATGCGAGGGACCTGACGGCCTCGGTCGCAAGCTGCGCCTCGGAAGCGTCGCCCAGCACTGCGACCGTCCTGCCGTACACCGAGACATAGCAGTGGGTCAGTTCCTCGATCACGCGCCTCGACTTTCCCTTCAGGCCTATTATCCTGCCCCTGATCCTCTCGAGCGAGTTGGCGCTCCTACCCGCGTAGTCTCTGAGGTCGATCACCTCCAATACCGTCCCTTCCTCGAGCAGCCGCCTCGCCCTCTGCGGGGAGAACCCTCTCCCTATCGCTTCGATCACTCTCGTCGCTGTGAACGGGTCCAGGTCGGCTGATTCGGACTTCACCGATACGACCCCTTCCTTGCTGTCGACCGTCAGTTTCACCCCGAGCTCGGACTCCAGTTGTCTCTTCGACTCGCCGTCCTTCCCTATGACCGCTCCCACGCGTTCCAGCGGGATTCTCACTACCTGTTCGAAGCTCATTTCACAAGCTCTGCCATCCACGAATCCGCGTCTCTGGGCATGAGACCGCGCTTCCTAAAGAATCTGACCATGTTGGTGACGTCTCGTTTGAAGAACTCCTCAGCCTGAGGATGGGACAGCAAGACGGCCGAGCCCAAGTCGAACAGCACGCGTTGGCCATTCCACTTGAACGCGTTGAACTCCGAGAAGTCGGCATGAACCAGGCCTGCATCCCTCCTCAGTCTCCTCAGAGTCTCGAAGGTCCAGTCGTAGTCGCCTTGGTCGACCTCCGACTCCGCGAGGGTGGGGGCCGGCTCAGGAGGCGCGCCGATGTACTCCATCACGAGGATGTTCTTGTGAAACGCGATCGGCCCCGGGACCCTGACTCCCGCGTCCCTTGCCGTCTGCAGGTTCCTGAACTCCTTCCGGGTCCAAAGAAAGACTGTCTCTCTCGAGCCTGACGGGAGCTTCCCGAACCTCCTGTCGCCTGCTATGTACGCCATGCGCTTCCTGAAGTCCATCGTCGAGACGAGGAAGATCTTGACCGCGACGGGGCCGCCTCCTGCGTCCACCCCGTAATAGACGCGGGCTTCCTTCCCTGTCCTGACGACCCCGTGGAGGGCGTGAAGACTCCCTCTGGAGATCAGATCTTCAAGCGCGAGCAGGGTCGAGCGGTCGAAGACATCCTCTATGACCTTCCGCTCGTCGGAGTCCTTCCTCAGGTATCTGTTGTCTCTGTCGGACCTGAGGAGCCTCTCTTGGAGTTTCCTAGACTCCCCTGACTCCCCTGACTCCCCTGACTCCCCTGACTCGGCCATGCGGTCACCCGGATATCTGGAAAATTTATAGATTGGAAAGCAGGCGCGAAACATTCTACGTGCATGAAGCGTGAGAGGTGAAGCCATCCTGGAAAGCGAGGGGGACTCTGCGTCTGGCGACGACCCGCCGGCCGAAGGCGCGGGCGAGGCGCTGGACGCCGAGAAGAAGAGGAGCGAGGATCTGCTCACTCGGCTGAAGTACATGCAGGCTGACATGGAGAACTACAAGAAGCGGGTCGAAAGGGAGGCAAGGGAGGCAGGCGAGTCGTCCATGAGACAGCTGGTCCTCAAGCTTCTGGCCGTGTCAGACGAGCTCGACCTCGCGCTGGAGCACGCGGAGCAGGGCCAGGGCGAGAGAGAGCTCATGGAGGGCCTAGGCATGGTGAAGAAGAACCTCGGCTCGGCGCTCGAGTCGGCAGGGGTAGAGAGGATAGACTCCGTAGGGAAGGCGTTCGACCCGGCTTATCATGAGGCGGTGGAAAGGACGGGGAGCGGCTCGAACTACACGGTCACGGAGGAGCTGAGGCCAGGGTTCATCTTCAGAGGCAGGCTCCTGAGGCCCAGCATGGTGCGGGTAGGGGCTTCCCAGAGTAAGGGCGACGGAGACGAGAGCGAATGAGCAGCGCGCGAGAGAAGATAATCGGCATCGACCTGGGCACGACCAACTCCGCCGGCGCGATCTTGG
>JASHVT010000041.1 GCA_030039515.1 Nitrososphaerales archaeon | reverse complement strand
TACTGGGAGAAGGTGATCCCCTCCTTCGCCAGGCGCGCGTTGAGACGTTTCAGAGCCGTCCTGTAGGCGCTCCTGATTAGGGGCCAGATTTCGCCGGTCGGATCGCCAGCGGGCACGCCCGAAGGCGGCGGGAAGTGAAGTTATTAACCTTTAACATGTTGAGTATCTCCGGTAAGGGGCCCCTCGCGTCGCGTTCGCGCAGGTCAGAACCAAATACCGGAGGCAAGGGGAGTCCGTCGGACAGCAGATGCCGAACCGCCTTGCCAAGGAGAAGAGCCCCTACCTCCTCCAGCACGCGGACAATCCCGTCGACTGGTACCCATGGGGAGAGGAGGCGCTCAGGAAGGCCAAGAACGACGGCAAACCCATCTTCCTGAGCATCGGCTACTCGACATGCCACTGGTGCCACGTCTTCGAGGCCGAGTCGTTTGAGGACGAAGAGACGGCCGCCTTCCTCAACAAGAACTTCATCGCCATCAAGGTCGACAGAGAAGAGAGGCCCGATATAGACGCGTACTACATGAAGGCGGTCCAGATGATGACGGGAGGGGGAGGATGGCCGCTGAGCGTCTTCCTCTCTCCAGACCTGAAGCCGTACTATGGAGGCACGTACTTTCCGCGGAAGCCTAGACAGGGGATGCCGAGCTTCATGCAGGTGCTGGAGTTCGCCTCCCGCGTATGGAAGGAGAACCGGGGGCAGGTGGGAGAGACCGGCGCGGAGATAACGAAGGCGATAGCAGGCGACGCATCCGAACCCGCATCTGAGATCGTCGCCTCTGTGGTCGCGGAAGGGGCGACGGAGATCGTCTCCTCGTTCGACGAGCGGCACGGAGGCTTCGGAACCGCCCCGAAGTTCCCCCTGCCCGTGACCCTCGCGTTCCTCCTCAGGTACCACTACAAGAGCAGGAACGAGCTCGCCCTGCGCTGCGTCACGAAGACGCTCGACGGGATGATCGCAGGCGGCATACGCGACCACGTGGGGGGAGGGTTCCACAGGTACTCGACAGACAGGGTCTGGCTCGTGCCCCACTTCGAGAAGATGCTCTACGACAACGCGCTCCTGTCGAAGCTGCTGGTCGAAGCGTTCCAGGTCACAGGAAGGGAGGAGTACGCGGCCGTAGCGGCCGAGACGCTGGACTGGGTGCTTGCCGAGATGCGAGCCGACAACGGAGGATTCTACTCCGCGCAGGACGCGGACACGGTCGAGGGGGAGGGCACTTACTACTCGTGGACCCCGGGGGAGGTCGAGGCCGCGCTCGGCCAAGGCGAGGCAGAGAGGTTCATGACCACGTATGGAGTGACTCAGAACGGAAACCTGGAGGGCGGAAGGAGCATACTCCACCTGGGAGAGCCGGCCAGCGCGAGGACCATGGGCAGCGGATGGAGGGCGAAGCTCTACGCGGCCAGGAGGGCGAGGCCGCGGCCGCAGACAGACACCAAGGAGATGACTTCCTGGAACGGCCTCTGCATATCGGCGCTCGCGACCGCGGGGGCTGCTCTCGACAGGAGGGACTACGTCGACGCCGCACGCGCTGCGAGCAGGTTCTTCTTGGACCGCGTGTCGGCCGGGGGCAGGCTCCTCAGGAGATTCGCGGGAGGCGAGGCGGGACTCGACGGCACGCTCGAGGACTACGCATTCTTCGTGCAGGGCCTCCTGGACCTGTTCGAGGCGACGGGCGAACCCGTCTGGCTCGGGGAGGCGACGAGGCTGGTCGGAGCGATGGTGGATGAATTCGAGGACAGTGTCAGAGGCGGGATGTTCCTGACGGTGGGAGCCGAGCCCGCGAGGCTCGTCGAGGTGTACGACGGGCCCACTCCTTCGGGAAACTCGGTCGCTGTCATGGACCTTCTGAGGATCGATGCGCTGGCAGGAGGAGAGTCGCGGAGAGAGACGGCGGAACGCGCCGTCAAGCGCTTCATGACCGAGGTGCAGCGGAACCCTTCAAGCCATGCCAACCTGTTAGCCGGGATCGACCTTCTTTCCGGCGGCTGCAAGGAGGTGGTCATCACAGGGAAGACGAGCTCCGCCGTCGAGAAGATGAGAAGCGCCGTTTCGACGACGTACCATCCTGATGCGGTGGTGCTGGCGGCAACGAGAGAGACGTACGAGGAGCTTCTTCCGATGACGGGTCTGTTGAAGGACAGACCGCCTCAAGCCAAGGCTAGGGCCTACGTCTGTCGGAACTTCTCATGCAAGCTTCCCTCTTCGACCCCTGAGGAGCTCCTCGCCCGGCTAGGCGAAAGGTAGATTTAGAGCACGGAACAGATTCGGAGGGAGAGAATGGGAAAGGCATGGGAGATACGCGGGCTCTTCGGGAACGAGTTCGCGATGGAGGGGACCATCGAGGAGCTGAAGAAGCTCAAGGGGCTGGAGTGGGTGGTTCTTGACAGAAGGAACCTTTCAGTCAGGTTCGCCAGCAGAAGCAAGGAGACGGAGGAGGTCGTCAAGCGGGCTTTCGAGATGCATCATGGATATGCCGAGCACGAGGGGCCGCTGGGCGAGTACGACAGGCAAAGGACGGAGGAGCGCGAGAAGAAGCTGAAGAGGGAAGAGGGCAAGAAGAAGAAACGAAGCTAGAAGAGCCTGTTCCATAGTGTAGCCCGCAAAGCGTTATAGCGATTCGAGGGCGGACGGCGCTCCAAAGCGGGGGTCGCCCAGCCTGGTCAACGGCGCGAGGCTTAGGACCTCGTCCCTTAGGGGTTCGTGGGTTCGAATCCCACCCCCCGCACTGTTACCAGCGGCTCCAAGAGTCGCGATGCTACAAGGACCCCCCAGCGCCCATGGACCGTGGGCATTAGCCCTGGCTGCCGTTGTATCACTCCCTCGGAGCACCACCAGCCAGGACCCGACTTACTCCGCCTTCAACGCTAGGGCGTCGATCCAACGGCTGCTTCAGAACGCAGTCCCGGCGCGCTCACAGAGTCGCTAGTCATTCAGAGGTTGGGGCCGTTCACTGTACGCTGCATCCACTGCATGGGGGAGGACTCGCCGCGACTATGGCATCACCTATAGCAACGTAGACCGCACCGTTGGATGCTCCGCTGTTGGAACTAATTACACTCGGTGTATATGCGCTGGTTGAGGACACAAGCTGATAGATACTGGTTCCGGAGGGCCCACCGTCGTTGTATGCAATGGTGCTGTACCCACCGGCGTTCGTGAAGGAGGTACCTGAGCCCAATTGACCGAAGACGCCGATGATCATGTCGTTCGGGTTCTTGGTAGTGAGGCTCAGGCAATTCAGCGCGGTGGTCACCGCGTCAGAATAGCAGGTCCACGAGTCAGGGCTGCCGCCGTTCGAGTCGAACGGAGAACTGGTGTCGGCCCCGCTGATGCCCCAGACGAAAACGACCATGTTGGCGCTGCCAGAGCTCAACGTAGCTGAGCACTTTATACTCGCTGAGCTTAGTGTGCCTGTGGAGACGGCATAGAATGCGTAGGCATAGAGGATGTCCCCGGAATTTGCATCTTCTTCAACCGACGCGCGTTGAGTGTAGGTCAGACCAGAGCTCGACACACTGGCGCTCGAGACAGTAGCGGAGCTCGTTGTGGGTTTGATTAGGCAAGCGACATATACCAAGTCGTTGGGATTGGACGTCGTCAACATCGTCGAAACACTGGTAGTTGAGGGTGCTCTGCTGCTGTTTTCGCCGTCCAGACTCGGGCTGGGCCAGAGTAGCGTCTGGTCAGGGATTGTCGAGCCCGAATTGTAGTACCAGTCCACTACTCCCGAAGGATATTGGTGGTTCAAGTCGTAGTAATTCGCGCTAGAACTTACGAGGTTGTCGCCCCCGACGCTTAGATAGTTACTGCCCAACGGCTCGATGCAGGCGTACGCCCCCTGTGTTACGGATCCTGAGTCTGCTGCCTTCCCCCATGAGTAAAGGGTACCGCCGGATGTCTCTGTCCAGCCCACAGTTCCGCTCCCCTCTACGTTGTAGCTTATCGCCCATCCCGAGTCTCCCGTCCCTTGCGCTTCAACACCGACTTGAAAGTATTCCGCGATGCCGTCGGGGCACGACCCGGAGCTAACCGTCCCAACCAGGAAGTAGTTATCAGAATCACTGTACTGAGACTCCGAGAACGAATACTGCCATGACTCAGTGGACCCGCCTGTCAGATGGGCTTCATAAAAGAACACTATCGTTCCGGAGTCAAAGTACACGGTCACATATAGATAGGCTATGGAACCAACGGTCCCCAAATCGTGAACCGGGCTTTGTACAAGCGTACCTTGATACCACACATTGGGCTCTGCCTCCAAAGCAGAGCCTGAGTATCCGTCAAAACCATTGGACGAAACGGCGAAGGAGTATGCTTGATACATCCACCCACTTGGGACCTCCGTACAAACATTGTCTGTGCAAGTCTGCTCCGCGCCCGCGATTGACACCACTGCTCCGATGGCGTTGCTGATCGACGTTGTGTTTGTCCCTGTGTAGTTTTCCCACAGCCAGAACTGATTGATGTCTGATACTGTTCCATTTCCAGAGCTTGGGTAGGCGGCGACGTAGGGATTCGCTGCGAAGGCGGAGGTAGGCACGAAGAGTGCAATCATCAATAGAGTTGATAAGAGAAAAAGGATTCTCATTGGAACGCCACGGGGATGTCTAGGTCGTCTACACCCACGCCGTGCATTGCCCATCCGGTCGGCGGGTTCGTTACGCTTGGAGTCACCACCAGGGAGCCCGTCTGCCCCACGACCTCCCGACTCAGTCCGCAAGGCAGTGTCATTGTCACAGTGACGACGGCCGTCTCCCCGGTAGACAGCGCCGCGGTCGCTGGAGAGTATGTAACGTACTGGTTGAAGTCGACTGCTGTCCCATTTAGGACTTGATCGCCAACCGTGAAGTTACCTCCCGGCACTACGATGCCGGAGCTCACGTCGGGGTTCGGGAACGAGAGTACGATGGATGCGACCGGATTCACTTCTCCGACATCGGAGACGTCGATTTGCACGCTAGAACTCGAGCAGATTTGAGGGTCAAGAGATTCAGGACCGGCCAAGGAGAGCTCGATGCAATTTGTGGGCTGTAGCTGCTGAACGGTATACTGGCACTCCCCTGCCGGTGTAGCAATCACGATTGGCGTCGGCGCCGCGGTCGGAGCTGAAGGAGTCGATGAGATTGAGAGATGCCCAGTTGATGCAATCACCAACAGGACAACGGGAATTACTCCAAGGAACATCGCCTTCCGCCTAAGAGGTGCCAACATGGGAAGCAAACGTGGTTTAACATAATAAGGGTTACGTTTTGATTGAAATGCTAAGGCTTTCCCGGACGTCCTGGGCGATGCGACGGGAATAGGCGAGGATGAGCTCTATCCCATCCTCACCGGATGTGGGGACAGGTTGCGTAGTGCCCCGAGAAGGCTTCACTCAAGACAAGTGACGCAAGGGCCGAAGGTCGGCGGGTTGAGAAAGCGATGACTTGTAGCGGGAACTGTGGACGAAACACGCGTGGCTGTCCTTGGGGTCCAGTGGAAGTGGTCACGAGCTGAAGGAGTCAATGGTCCTCTGTCTGGTGGTCGTGCTACTAATCGGCCTAGCGACAGGCTCGGCACTCACCTACCAGTTCAACCGAGTTACCGTCATTCAATCTGCCACCAAGACAACCACATAGAATAGCTCTGTCACATACCAAACCGTCATCATCACAAACCAGCCTCTTCCACCATGTGGTGGTGCCTACTTGCGGGATAGTTTCCGGAAGGGTCATTGCTACGCATCCCTTCACTGAAGCTAGAACTGCCCCATCGGGGGAGTCGGAGGGAGAACCCTAGGCATCTATTCGAGGGCCCAAAACTCCTCGGAGTACTCTCCTGACGCGGCGACACTGATATATCACCTTGGGCCGAGGCGGCCCCCCGTGAAAAGAGCCGAAGCTCGCTGGCTCGCGCTGACCTCTCTCGCCTGCCTCGGCTTACTCGTTCTGGCAGGAGTTTCCGCTCCGGTTGCGCGGGCTCAGCCGGCATCGCTGACCTCCATACCGATTCCGAGTCGCCCGCTCTACATCGTATACGACTCCAGCAAGGGAGAGATGTTCGTGGCTCAGGACTACTCTACGACGGACACTATCTCCGTGGTGTCAGACTCCTCCGACAGCGTTGTGGCGAACATCAGTCTGAAGACGCAGAGCCAGGGAGGAGGCGCGACCTTGGGAGCCCTCGCCTACGACCCTGACAGAGGCGAAATCTTCGCTCCCTACTCTGTCAGTAAGCCCGGCTGCTTCTGTTCGGAAGACTATGTCGCTGTGATTTCCGACAGCAACAACTCAGTCGTGGCCAACGTCAGCCTCGGGACGACCGCTTCCGGCGGATACGGCTACGTCGTCTACGACTCTGGCAAGGGAGAGGTATTCGCGACGATTAACGACAGCCTGGCCATAATCTCTGGCACGAACGACGATGTCGTGGGGACCGTGGCAGTTGGTAACGGCCCAGAGGGCCTCGCCTACGACTCCGCAAAGGGAGAGATCCTCGTTGCCGACTCGCACGACTTCGATGGAGCGGTCGCGGTGGTCTCAGACAGCAACAACACTGTGGTCGCGAACATCACCACGGCGCAGATCTTCAACGCTGCGGGCATCACCTATGACTCGGCGAAGAGCGAAGCGTTCGTAACGCCCTTCGGTTACTACTACAACAGTTCTGTCCTTGTGTACTCTACCACCACAAACTCGATGGTAGCGAAAGTCGCCCTCCCTTACGAGATTGACATACATCCTCTGGCGGCGTACGACTCCGCAAAGGGAGAGGTGTTCGTCCCCGACGGCTCCACGGTCTGCGCGATATCCGACTCGAGCAACACGCTGCTCGGTTGCATCTCTGTACTGCCACACGAAGCTTCTAACGCGGCGTACGACTCCTCGAAGGGCGAGATCTTCGTCACCGACTGGGACAACAACGCGCTCGTCATCTTCCCAGACTCCACTTCGCTCGCATCCTCGGCCACGACCTCCCCGTCCTCGACGGGCACCACCTCATCGACCTCAAGTTCCTCAGGTTCCTCGAGTTCGACTGCCTCGAGCGGCATACCAGAGTTCCCGTTCGTGCCTGCTCTGTCGGCTGCGGCGGTCATCGGCATCGTCGGCGGCTACCTCGCGATGAGAAGAAACAAGCTAGCTCCAACGCTCCGCGCGAGGGCGCGGCCGCGACTGTCTCAAAGAGTAGGGCCCGCGGAGGGCAAGTCAGATGTGGGCGGGCCGAACGGCCCGCTTCGAACTCAACTCGCAGACTAGGTGCACGGACGAGGCCCGGACGGCCTTGGGAACAGAAATAAGAACGCGTCTCGGCTGGAACGGGCGTGCGAAGGCTCATCGCTGACGTCATCATCTCTCTCGACGGATACTTCACGAGCCCGAAGAATGAGATCGACTGGTTTGACTTCGACGAGGACGAATGGGAGTGGTCCAAGAGCATCAACCGCAGGGTCGACGCGATGCTGCTCGGGCGCGTCACATACGAGGAATTCAGACAGTTCTGGCCTACCCAAGGTCCAAAGAAAATGGGAGTGGATCCGCAGTTCACCAGACGACTGAACGGGCTGAGAAAGTTCGTATTCTCCCGTTCCCTGGTCGACGCGCCGTGGAAACCGGCGACGCTTGTGCGGGACGACCCTTGCAAGGCGGTGGCCAGGCTCAAGCGACAGCCGGGGAGGGACATGGTGGTGGCCGGCAGCGGCACGTTGGTCGCGGCGTTGTTCCAGGGCGACCTCATAGACGAGTACTTCGTTCGGATTCGCCCCATCATCCTGGGGGCAGGCAGGTCGATGTTCGTGGACGCCAAAGCCAGGCATCCGCTTGAGCTGGTCAGCGCAAAGACGTTCAAGTCAGGCTTGATCGGGCTTCACTACAGGTCTCGCCACTGAAAGGAACCTTCGCGAAGGATCACTTCGCCATGCAAGTCGACTAGGTACGAAGCTTAGTGTGACAAAGGCAGTTCCCACAGACAGAACCTTAATCCATGATTTCTAGTCCACGACTCGAAATCCGCGTGGCTTAATATCATTGGATTCGGAATACACATCGAGGATATCGAAAATGTCCATGCAAACTCAAGACTTTCTCGAGGCAGAACGAATAGAAGCAGCAATGCGCATGGCCAGGCCGAACGTCTCAGTGGTGGGGCTCGGCGGGGCCGGAAGCAACATCGTATCTTGGATCAAGCAAAGAGGCCTCACGGGAGGCAAGCTCGTAGCAGCCAACACCGACGCGGCGCACCTCGCCATCACCAAGGCCGACAGGCGCATACTCATGGGAGAGAAGCTCACCCATGGGCAAGGTGCAGGCGGGTACCCGGATCGGGGGGCTGAAGCGGCGAAAGACGCCCTAGAGGACCTCGTCAAGGAGACAAATGGCTCGAACATACTGTTCCTCTGCGCGGGACTAGGCGGCGGCACAGGGACTGGCGCATCGCAAGTCTACTCTGAGGCGTTGCAGGCCCCAGGCAGGCTCGTCGTGGGCGTCGTCACGCTGCCCTTCTCCGTGGAAAGGTACAGGTACGAGAACGCAAAGAAGGGCCTGGAGAGGATGAGGGCCCACTGCGACACCGTGGTCGCCATCGACAACACCAAGCTCGCAAAGGTGGCGGGAGACCTCCCGCTGCAGGACGCTCTCGGAGTGGCAAACGAACTGGTCGGCCAGTTCGTGAAGGGCATCACCGAGACGATCACGACAGCGAGCCTCATCAACATCGACTATGCCGACCTCCGCGCCATAATGGAAAAGAGAGGCCTCGCAGCGATAGGCGTAGGTTACGCCGAGGGCGAGGAAAGGGTGGAGAAGGCAGTCAGACAGGCAATCGAAGGGCAACTGCTCGACATCAAAGACATATCGAAGGCAAAGGGCGCATTGGTCCACGTCTCGGGAGGGCACGACATCACCTTAGAGGAAGTGACGAAGGCCGGGGAACTGGTCACGAAGTCACTCCCTCCGACGGCGAAGATCGTATGGGGTGCGCGCGTAGATCCTACGATGAACGGCCATGCCCGGGTCATGGTCGTCCTGACGGGGATCGAAAGCACCTTCCTCTCTGAGAACAGCTACAAGTTCGCCTTGGGTCCGCTGAAGATGGGCAAGGCGAGCTGAGCCAGCTCGCCGGCTCCCATTTTTCTTCTAGACCTTCAGCTTGAGCCTTTTGATGAACTTCGCGAGGTCCTTCTTGTCAGCCCAAGGAACCTCCAGATAGTCGGCTATCTCCTTGTCCGTCATCCCTAGCCTCCTCGCCTCCTTGACGGTGAACTCGTATGCCTCTATCTCTATCGGGCTGTCGAAGTAGTCGAATTCGTCGAGGAAGAGCTTCCTGCCGTCCATACGCTGCTTCACGTGGAAGAGCTCGTGGATGATGTCAAGATACAGGGTCCTGAGCGGGCTGTTCTTCATGTGGTGGGCACTGATCAGGATGTGCCCGTCCTCGTCGTTCACGCCCATGTAGCCCCAGCGCGAAGAGTAGAACTCCACCATGGTCCTCTTCAGGACGTCCTCGGTCTGGTCCCCGAAGACTTCGCGGAGCGCCTCCACGCTCTCGAGGTTCTTGAAGTAGGTTGTGAGCGGGTAGAGCCGTATCGGCACGGCCCTCTTGATCACCACGTCGAGTCTCGGC
>JASHVT010000040.1 GCA_030039515.1 Nitrososphaerales archaeon | reverse complement strand
ATGAACCAGCCATAGATGCAGCCGATCCGTCTAAGGCCCTCGCAGAAGATAGCGATAGTCTCGCTCTTCACCGCGCTAGCACTCGCCACAAACTATGCGATGCTCCCGCTGTCGAACATTAAACTGATGGACACCATCGTCTTCGTCTCGGCGCTGATGTTCGGATTGAACGTCGGCGTTTCGGTCGGAGCGCTCACTTGGCTCGTCTACGGCACGGTGAACCCGTATGGGTCGGACCCGGGAGTCTTGCTGCTCCTCCTCATTCTCTCCGAAACCGTCTACGCATTCCTCGGAGTTCTTGCGAGGAAGGTCTCGGGCTTCACCCTCACCAGTGTGCCGGAGAAGTGCGTGCTCTGGGGCTCGATGGGGCTTATTGGAGCGTTCGCCTATGACCTGGTGACGAACATCGTTCCTCCCCTGATCTCAGGAGCGTCTTTGAGCGTGGCTCTCGCTTCGGTCTTGTTCCCTGCGACGATACTCTTCATGCTGGCGCACGAGATAAGCGACCTCGCCTTCTTCGCGATCGCAGGGCCCATCCTCGTCCAGGTCATCGTGAGGGTGATGAGACAGACAGGGGCCGGCCAGCTCAAGCCTGAGCATCCGGCAATGGTGCAGACCGGACCGGAGCCTGCTCAGGTCCAGTGAGCGCCAAGCTTCTTGGCGACGGCCTCGAGGAACTCCGCGTCCACGGACGAGAAGGCGTCCGGCTGGTCGCTGTCCACGTCTATCTCGCCGACGACCGAACCTTGGACGACGATAGGAACGACGATCTCGGCCTTGGTAGAGAGGAAGCACTGGAGGTATCTCGGGTCCTTGCTGACGTCAGAGACTATCTCCGTCCTTCCCGACTTCGCCGCGTAGCCGCACACGCCTTTGCCTATGGGAATCCTCGTGTGCTCGGTCGCTGCAGGCCCCGCCCAGGCGTCTAGCACCAGGTCCTTACCGTTCACTGCGTACACCCCCACCCAGGAGTATGTCTGCACAGACGTGTTGAGCAGTTTGACGATGGCCGCCCTTCCGGTAGTCCCGGAGGCAGAAGAAGCTGCAGAGTCGACCCTGACCAGGACCTCCTTGGCCTGCTCCCTGCTCAGACGGTTGGCCGAGGCCTTCAAGGTTCACTTACACCCTTTCGCGAATTATTTATGCCGTACCGTCGCGTTTGCCTTCCAGCACGTACCTGTATACGAGGCCCGCGGCGGCAGCGCCTATCACAGGCCCCACGACATAGATGTACCAGAAGCTAGGGAAGGGCGAGACGAAGAACATGGGTCCAAGCGCCCTAGCCGGGTTCATCGCCGCACCAGTGAGGTCCCCGGCGACCAGGA
Source organism: Nitrososphaerales archaeon (assembly GCA_030039515.1). Taxonomy (GTDB): domain Archaea; phylum Thermoproteota; class Nitrososphaeria; order Nitrososphaerales; family Gagatemarchaeaceae; genus UBA183. The sequence continues at coordinate 5,661 of JASHVT010000040.1, read as the reverse complement.
CGTCCGCTATGACCGCCATCCCTATTCCCAAGCCGCCGATGTTCGGGTGCCGCGAATCCACGGCAGTGCCGTAGACGACCGTCACGAGCACGAAGGTCAGGAGCGCTTCGATCGCCGTCCCCTGCCAGTCTGAGAGCAAGGGCGACAGCGAGGGCGACCCCCACGCGACGGCTCTTCCTATAGCCGAAGGGAACGCTGCGACGAGCGCAGCCCCGGCGGCAACCGCCCCGAGCATCTCGGCGACGATGTAGAAGGCAGTATCCTTGGGTGGCAGCTTCCCGCCCACCAGCAGCCCTATCGAGACGGCAGGGTTCAGAGAGCCTCCGGATACCCCAATCGTTGCGGAGACGGCCACAGCGAGGCCGAGCCCGTTTGCGAGGGCGGCGGCTACCAGGGAGGCCGAAGGATCGCCGCCCGCTACGTACGTGCCGAGGGCGGATCCTGCCCCGACCAGGACGAAAATGAACGTCCCGAAGAATTCAGCCGCCAGCTTCTGAGAAAGACTGACGCTCGATGCCAAGATATGCTGCCAGCGAGATTTCCGCTTTTAGGCTTTCGAGCGGTCTGGCAAGTCGTACCGCGCCAGGTCGTTCGGCTGAGCCCCCAGCACCGAGCAAATCATTTATACACCGTTGGTTGTATACCCGCGATTCATATGTCTGCAGGCGGACAGCCCGTAATAATACTGAAAGAAGGGACCGGAGAGTCGAGAGGTAGAGAGGCTCAAAGGAACAACATCACGGCCGCGAAGCTGATCGCGGACATCGTCAGGACCTCCCTCGGCCCGAGGGGCATGGACAAGATGCTCGTAGACTCGATGGGCGACGTTACGATCACGAACGACGGCGCGACGATGCTGAAGGAGCTAGACATACAGCACCCTGCCGCCAAGATGATGGTCGAGATCAGCAAGGCGACGGACAACGAGGTGGGAGACGGTACTACCTCTGCCGTCGTGGTCGCAGGGGCCCTGATAGAGAAGGCCGAGGACCTCATCAACAAGGACGTTCATCCCGTGGTGATAGTCGACGGCTACTCGAAGGCCGCGGAGAAGGCGCAGAGCATCCTGGAGGAGATCGCTGAGAAGGTGGACGCGCAATCGAGGCCCGACCTTCTCAAGGTCGCGACCACCAGCATGCTTACGAAGCTCGTCAACGAGGACGCGCCGCACCTCGCTGGCGTCGTGGTCGACTCGATCCTGCAAGTCGCGGAGAAAGGCGACAAGGGCCACAAGGTCGACATCGACAACGTGAAAGTCGAGAAGAAGCCGGGTGGCGCGCTCACGGACACGCGCCTGATCCAGGGAATAGTGATGGATAAGGAGGTCGTCCATTCGGGCATGCCGAAGAGGATTGATGAGGCGAAGATCGCCCTCGTCAACTCGGCCCTCGAGATAGAGAAGACCGAGTTCTCCGCTGAAATCAGGATCAACGACCCGACCCAGATGCAGCAGTTCATGGACGAGGAGACCAGCATCCTGAGGGGGATGGTCGACAAGGTCCAGTCCGCGGGCGCGAACGTCCTGGTCTGCCAGAAGGGCATCGACGACCTGGCGCAGCACTTCCTGGCCAAGGCGGGCATCCTCGCCGTGAGGCGCGTGAAGGAGAGCGACATGACAAAACTCGCGAAGGCGACCGGAGGCAGGATAGTGACGAACCTAGACGACCTCACGAGCAAGGACCTGGGATACTCGAAGCTGGTCGAGGAGAGGAAGCTCGAGGACGACAAGTGGGTCTTCGTGGAGGGATGCAAGAACCCCAAGGCGGTGACCATCCTAGTAAGAGGAGGGACGCAGCGCATCGTCGATGAGGCGGAGCGCGCTCTGCACGACTCCCTGATGGTGACGAAGGACGTGGTAGAGATGCCAGCGGTCGTCGCAGGTGGCGGAGCCCCTGAGGAAGAGGTATCGTTCCAGCTGAGGAACTGGGCTCAGAAGCTCTCCGGGAGAGAGCAGCTGGCTGCACTGAAGTTCGCGGACGCCATCGAGAGCATACCCATGACGCTCGCCGAGAACGCGGGCATGGACCCGATCGACACGCAGGTGGACCTCAGGGCTCGCCACGGGAAGGGCGGGAAGTGGTTCGGCGTAGACGCCCTGGGCGGGAAGGTCGCTGACATGTACGCGAAGTCTGTCTGGGAGCCCTTAGCGGTCAAGCTCCAGATTCTACGGGCTTCAACGGAGGCAGCCTCGATGATTCTGAGGATAGACGACGTAATCGCGGCAAGCAAGATGAAGGCGCCGCCCACACCTCCAGGCGGAGGAGGAATGGGTGGCATGGGCGGCATGCCCCCGATGGACTAGAGAAACAACCCGGTTCCGACAATAGACCACGCCTCGTGGCCTGCAAAAGGGTAGCGCGGCCTCGCCGACGGCGCTATTCTTCCTTCTTTTCTTCCGTCTCGGGCTTCCCCCACCTTCCTACCTTGGGGAGGCCCTTGCTTCTGAACAGCGACATTCCCTGCTGATACCGCTGGAGCTCGACTTCCAGGAACCTGATGTCCGACGTGACGGCAGCCATCTGCTTCTCTGTGCCCTTTCTGCCCCTGAGCTCCGCCAGCTTCGCCTTCTTCTCGTCCACCATCGTGGAAATCAACTGCTCGTACTCAGTGGTCAAGGATGGAGTTCGGAGGCTGTCGAAACTATAAAGGCGTTGTCGGCGCGGACGATCTGTTGAGGCCTCAGCTTCTCATCGGGGGAGCGCTTGTAATGCTGCTAGGGGTTTTCCTCTACGTGACAGCTTTTCCGCTCGTCTTCGCTTGGAGCTTCCCCTTCATTGTGGGCGGAGGGATAATGGCTCTGATCAGCCTCTTCGTGCCGGAGAGTGAGGGTCCGGTGCAACCTCCAGAAGGTTCGAAGTTCTGCGTCTTCTGCTCGACTCCCATGCCGGTGTCCGCCGAGAGATGCACCCACTGTAACGGCCTGCAGCCGAAGGAGTGAGCGTGTCGTCTTCGACGACGCGAGGTCCTCTCGCGGAAGCAGCCGCGAGGGCGACCGTGGAGTTCAGGGGCCATCCGCTGGTGTCCTCCCTCCATCCCACTACGATAGAGGTGACGACCGAGGACCATCTGACATCTAGAGGGGACTGCATAATCGGAGTCTCTGCGACGAGCGGGTGCAGTCAACTGCCGGATGAGGTCAAGAGCCGGATAAGGAGGCAGGGCGCGAGGCTGAGGCTGACCATCTCCGTGGGTTCCGAGTCCTTCGTCGTAACCGCCCTTGGGGGGCCTGAGCTTAGCCTATCGCACCCTCGGGACATCGTGATCCGGAAGAGCGGGTTCGTCAGCGACAGGACGCTCGCCGTAAAGGCGAGCGCGGCGTCGAGGAACATACCAAGGAGCATCGTGTCGGCGCTTAGGGCTCCCGGTTCGTCCGGTTCCCTCATGATCGAAGTGCTATAGCCGACATGCAATAGAACGGCTCAATCGTTTAAGACTGACGCGGCGCGGCGCCCCCTCGATTGAAGCCGAAGGCGAGGACGGTCGCCGAGTACCTCGACGAGCTCGAGCGCACGAAGGGCTCCCGTCCTGACCAGGTCAAGGAGGGCCTGGCCATCTACATCGAGTTGTGGAGGAAGGCTGTCGAGGGGGGCGTGATATCGTTGGCCGACGATGTGGAGGGCGCGCTGGAGAAGATCGACAAGAAGGGCGGACTGTACTCCGCGGCAGGCGAGTGATCGAGGTCATCTCAGTACCTCCCCACCGTCTACCACCATCACCTGGCCTGTGATGAAACTGGACTCGTCGCTCGCCAGGAAGAGTGCGAGGTTAGCGACGTCGGCAGGTTCGCCGAACCTATGCATCGGTATGGCCGAGAGGTATGCGTCCCTTTGCCTGCGGTCGAGCCAGTCCACCCAGGTGGTCCTGATCGACCCCAGCGCCATGCAGTTCACGCGCACCCCGGGCGCGAGGGACTTGGCCAGCATCCTCGTCATCGAGACGACGGCGCCCTTCGCCGAGGCATACACCAGGCCTTCGGTGTCTCCCGCAAGGGCGGGGGTAGAGGCTATGTTCACCACGGACCCGCCCTTCCTCATCACCTTCAGCGCGCCCTGGGTCGAGAGAAACGTCCCAAAGGCGTCCACCGCGAAGACCTTCCTCCATGCATCGAGCGGCGTCTTGTTCACGGGGAGGTTCCAGAGCGACCCGTCGGAGACCCCCGCAGAGTTGACGAGCACGTCTATCTTCCCTAGAGACTTCTCGACCTCTTCGTACATCGAAGAGACGCTGGAGGGGTCGGAAACGTCGCAGTGTATGGCCAGGGCTTCCCCCCCTGCCCGCTTGATTGATCGCACCACCTCTTCCTTGTGTGGGCCGGAGTCCCTGTGGCTGACCACCACAGTCGCGCCTTCCCTCGCGAAGAGCCGCGCTATCTCCGCCCCGATGCCCCTAGATGAGCCCGTGACCACTGCGTTCTTCTTCGAGAGCCTCACGTTCCGAGGCCAAAGCGTCGTTTCTTAAGAGTTAGAGCTACGGCCGGGGGGCGCGTTCTCTGGCGTTCGAGCCTGAGGAGTAGGTCTTCAGGAACTTGATGTTGAAAAGGGAAGCCCTGGCCGAGTTGCTCACTATCTCGTCCTTATCCGATAGGGCCTCCTTCAGGACTATCTCGGCGTCGGGCGTCCCGATGGAGCCCATCGCAGCTGCGGACTCGTGCCTGACTATGGGGTCAGGGTCGGACCTGACCGCCACCGCGAGCGCGGCGTTCGCATCGGGCAAGCCTATCTGTCCCAGAGAGAAGGCGGCTTCGTGCCTCACGAGAGGGTCGGGGTCGTGGTGGAGGACGTCGGCCAAGGCGTCGATGGAACCGGCTCCTCCGACCTCTGCGAGTATGCAGACCGCGTGGACCCTGAGGACCAGGCTAGGCTCAGTCTTCAGTACGTTGACGAAGTACGACTCGTCCCTCCTCGTCCAGGCGTCTTCCATACCCTTCATCACTTCCATGCAGTGTGCCTCGTCGTCGACGACCGTGCTCGTATACACGGCCGCGCCTGTCCCTCGTCCGCGTATAAACTGAGTGCAGCTATGCCAACGCAGTCTTCAGGTCACTGACGAGGTCCTCGACGTCCTCCACCCCGACCGAGAGCCTCACAAGTCCGTCTCCGATCCCCAGTTTCTGCCTCCTCTCCCTCGGGAGGCTCGCGTGCGTCATCGTCGCCGGGTGTTCTACGAGGGACTCGACGCCCCCGAGGCTCTCCGCAAGCGCGAAAACCTTGAGCTTCGACAGGAACCTTCGCGCCTCGCGGGTTCCTCCCTTCATCTCCGCCGATAGCATGCCGCCAGGGAGCCTCATCTGCCGGCGGGCGAGGGAGTACTGCGGATGAGACTTCAGGCCCGGATAGTTGACCATAGAGAACCTCGGATGCCCGGAAAGGAACTCGGCCACGGCTTTGGCGTTCTCGCTGTGCCTCTTCATCCTGAGGTGCAACGTCTTGGAACCCCTCAAGACGAGGTAGCAGTCGAATGGAGATGGCACGGCGCCGACCGCGTTCTGGTTGAACTTCACGGCTTCGTAGACCTCTTTGCTTGAGGTCATCAAGGCACCCCCTACGACGTCGCTGTGGCCGCCGATGTACTTCGTGGCGCTGTGGACGACGACCGAGGCGCCGAAGTCCAAGGGGTTCTGGATGAAGGGACTCGCGAACGTGTTGTCGACCACGGTCAGCG
>JASHVT010000005.1 GCA_030039515.1 Nitrososphaerales archaeon | reverse complement strand
GACGGGTTCATCCAGACCCAGCGCAAGAAGATACTGAACAGGCTGAAGCAGAGGCTCGACTACGAGGAGCAGCACGAGTTCTACTCCTGTGGGACGCCGACCTGCGTCACGAGGACGTTCGAGGACGCCATGGAGAACTTCTTCAGGTGCCCGACCTGCGGCAACCCGCTCAACAGGCTGGACAACACGGAGCTGAAGTCCGCGCTCCAGTGGAAGATCAAGCAGCTGGAAGAGGAAATCGCGAAGTGATCCCCTCCGCGGGGGAGGCTGTCGCGCTTCACAGGAAGTACGGCTCGAGTGAGACGATCGTCGAGCACTGCAGGACGGTCGCCGCGGTTGCAGGGGTCCTCGTGGGCGCGTTCAGGGCGCGCGGCGTCGAAGTCGATGAGAGGGCCGTCGCCGCGGGCGCGATGCTCCACGACATCGGCAGGTCCAAGGTGCAGACGTTCATGCACGGATTGGAGGGGGCGGAGATCATCCAGAGAGAAGGCGTGGACAAGGAGGTCGTCGAGATAGTGCGCAGGCACGTGGGAGCGGGGATATCGCCGGGAGAGGCGAAGGGCCTGGGCCTTCCGCCTTTCGACTACATCCCGAGGACGCTCGAAGAGAGGATAGTGTGCTTCGCGGACAAGATGGTCGACTCCACCAGGGTGAGGCCCTTCGAGAAGGAGGTGCAGAGGTTCGTCGCCAAGGGCCACGACGTCGACAGGCTGCGCGCGTTGAAGAGGAGCCTGGAAGAGGAGCTGGGCGAAGACCCTGAGACGCTCGTCCTAGAGAAGCTTAAAGCGACTCCCTAGGGGCGCAAGATCACGATGGCTTCGTGCATCTGCAAGGTGTGCAGGCACAAGGACTACGAGAGCTGCACGAAGTGCACGTGCTGCACGTACCAGCGGGCGGCGTGCATGCAGATCCAAGTTCCGTAGTAGGCGTTAGCAGTCAAGTCCCAAGAAGGCTGTCTCCCTTACGAGCCACTTTCTCGCTGGTTGCCCTCCAACGACAAGACTGAGAGACCCCCGAAGTGTATAAGAGCCCACAGCTAGCCACCCATCAAAGCGAGGTGGGGAAGCCAGACCCCCCGTGGGGGTAAGGATCATCCCGGCGGGCTCATAAGCGAAAGCCGAGAGACCCGCAGAGCGGAGGTTCAAACGGACTCGGGCTGTGCCCGGCTCCTGAAAATCCTCCCCTCGCTACTCCCATACGCCTTCCTTGAGCGCACCCTTTTGACGGACCGTCGCCGGGGCGCAAACGTGAGGCAGGACACCTCGAGGCTGTCGGCGAAGGAGACAGCGTGGCACTGTCGTCTGCGTGCGAGAGGCGTCCAGGCGCGCGAGGCGAGTCTCAGATGACCGGTGATTCTACAAGATCGGTGCACGAAGCCGAGCCACTCGACGAAGAGACGGGTTCGATTACGGCTCCCATATTCGAGACCTCCACTTTCGGTTTCACGAAGGCAGAGGACGTTCCGCTCGCGGTCTCGGGACAGAAGGGATACACCTATTCGAGGTGGGACAACCCGACCGTCGTCAGGCTAGAAAGAAAGCTCGCCGCGCTGGAGGGAGGGGGAGACGCCGCAGCATTCTCCTCCGGCATGGCGGCGATATCGACCTCGGTCCTCTCGTTTCTGAAGAAGGGAGACCACGTGCTAGCGATAAGGGACCTCTACGGCGGGACGTACGCGCTGCTCCACGACATCCTCCCTGGCATCGGGATAGAGACGACGCTTGCAGAGACCGAAGACTTCGGGGCGCTGGAGAGCGGCATCAGGGGGAACACCAGAGTAGTCTACGTCGAGTCGCCCACGAACCCGACCCTGAAGCTTGTTGACCTCGGAAAGGCGGCGAAGCTGGCCCACGGGCGAGGGGCGTTGCTGCTGGTCGACAACACGTTCGCCTCTCCAATCAACCAGAACCCGATGGAGTTCGGAGCGGACGTCGTCCTCCACAGCGCGACCAAGTACCTGAACGGGCACGCGGACCTGATCGCGGGCGCGGCCGTCGCGGGCCGGGCGACGACTCACAAGATCAAGATGATGCGCAGAGACCTCGGGGGGACCTTAGACCCGCTGCCGGCCTGGCTCGTCCTCAGAGGGATGAAGACGATGGCGTTGAGGGTCAGACAACAGAACCTGACCGCCATGGTACTGGCCGAGTTCCTGTCCAAGAGCAAGAAGGTGGCGAAGGTGCACTACCCGGGCCTCAAGTCGCATCCCCAGCACGCGCTGGCGGCAAGGCAGATGCGCGGCTACGGCGGGATGCTCAGCTTCGAGATACAGGGAACGATGAAGGACGCGATGCGGTTCACGGAGTCGCTCAGGGTCGCCATTCTTGCCGCAAGCCTCGGAGGCGTCGAGACCCTGGTCTCGCAGCCCGCTAACATGACCCACACGCAGATGACCTCCAAGGAACGGGCGAAGACAGGGATCCCGGACACCCTGATCAGGGTCTCTGTCGGGATCGAGGACGCGGACGACCTAGTCGACGATTTCAGGCAAGCGCTCGCTGCAGTCTAGAAGACGCAGACAGCCACCCTCCGATCTCTGCCTGGGCGCCGTAGACCTCCCTTCCTATCCTTGAGAGCGGCTTTGTCAGGTGCCTGTTGGACCTTGGAGAGGAGACGTACGTGCCCTTCGAAAGAATGCGTCCTCTAGCTCCGCGCGCGTTCACGACGTCCATGCGCTCAAGGTTGAGTATCGCAGGGTGGAGAGACGTATGCCTTCTGACTCCCCCGTACGCCCTGATCTCGTCCCCCTTCTCGAGCAGGCCGACCGCCCTCCTGAGGTCTCCGGTCGGCTCGTATGCCGCGACCATCCTCTTCTCGCCGTCGCTGCTGAGAGCGAGATATGCGTGGCCTCCTGGCCCGAACTGTACGCTCTCCACAGTCCCGTCGATCCAACCGGAGGCGTAGGCTTTCCACTCGAGCTTGGAGCGAAAATGCGCGTCAGTGTGCTGGTTCGACACGTAGACCATGTACCCGTCGAGCTGTTCCTCGTACTCCAGCTGGCCGAACGCGCCGACCACGGCTGCCGGCGAGTCCCCCCTGACCCCGGCGAAGACTGGGTCTGGGCCGTGAGGCGCGACGAGGACCCTCCTCTTCTGATAGTCGTAGTTGTTGAACGTGTGCGGGAACGTCCTCCTGTCCATCGCTATCACCGACGAGGAGTCGATCTCCCTCTTACTCCCCCAGTTCTCTTTCCTGCGATAGGAGATCAGCTCATACGTGTGGTCGAAACTCTCGTCGAAGGCGAGGGCGCTGGCGGCCCCGACGACCCCCATCCCGTTCCCAGACTCGTACCTTCTGATCCCTTCTGCTTCGAGCAGCCTCCTGACCCTGTGCGGGCTCACCACGCCCGTGAGGGCGGCCTGGTAGAGCCCCGCGAAGCTCGGCGAGCGGGACGTGTCTTCCAGGAAGACCATGGCCGGGTTGGCGCCGCCGCGCACGTCTGAGAGCTCATCCATCTTCGATGAGAGGAGCTCGAACGCCCGCCCGGGGTCGCTAGTCTCGACCTTCAGGCAGACTGCCGCGTTGCCCCTTGTCTTGAAAGGGATGTTGGGGTTGAGCCTGACCAGCCTTGGATAGGGGAGGACCTTGATGTCTGGGCTGAGGGCGGCCGCGATCCTGTAACCGAGGTAGGTAGTGCACAATCCGCGCGAAGAATCCGTGTCGTCTAGGCCTACGAGGCAGCGCATGGAGTGAACCCGCCAACGGTCTAGTCTGCGAAAGTAGCGCCTAGGCTTCTACGACAATCATGGTGAGGGTGCTCCTCACCTTGTCGAGGCGGCGGACGTGCCAGGTTATGGTCTCCTTGACCTTCTCCATCGTGTCTGCCTCTACCCGAGCGACGATGTCGTAGACGCCGTAGACCACGTAGACTTCCTTGACGTTCGGGATGTCTCTGAGCTTCTTGAGGAGGTCTTCCTCAGCACCCAGGTCTGAGTTAATCAGTACGAACGCTTGGGGGATCTCCGCTCACTTCCTGTCCCCGCGGTCATTGTCGTCTGGTAATAACCGTTGCTCCCTTTTGGGCGGAAATCGTGTCTTGGTCCGGTGCTCAACCCTGCAATGTCGGGCTGACCTAAC
>JASHVT010000039.1 GCA_030039515.1 Nitrososphaerales archaeon | reverse complement strand
TTCTGCCTGACCGAGCCGACGTCGGGGTCTGACTCCAGGAACATGGCAACGCAGGCGTCGAGGAAGGGCGAGAGCTATGTGATAAACGGCTCAAAAATGTTCATCACCAATGCCGGCGAGGCTGACACGTACATGGTGTTCGCGAAGTCCTCCAAGGGGCACGCGTGCCTCCTCGTGGACGCCCCGAACCCCGGGATGAGGTTCGGTTCTGACATCAAGAAGCTCGGCATGAGGGGGTCGAGGACCTCGGAGGTCACGTTCGACGCCTGCGAGACGCCAGCGGAGAACCTCGTCGGGGAGGACGGGAAGGGGGCGGACTACGCGCACGGCGTGCTGCACGGGGCGAGGATAGTCGTCGCGGCCCTCAACGTGGGGATCGCACAGCTCGCCTACGAGAAGTCGGTCCAATATGCCAAAGGAAGGAAGGCGTTCGGGGCGGCGATCTCCGAGTTCCAGCTGGTCAGGCAGATGATCGCGGACATGAAGACCTCCATCAGCGCGGCGCGCCTCCTCTACTTCCATGCTGCGCTGCTCAGGGAGAAGGGGCTGGACTTCGCGTCGGAGGCCTCGCAGGCCAAGGTCTTCGCCACGGAGATGTCGCTGAGGGTGTGCGACAGCGCGATCCAGATCCACGGCGGCTACGGCTACACCACTGACGACATCCACAGGCACTGGAGGGACGCGAGGCTGCTCACGATAGGAGAGGGGACGTCCGAGGTCCTCAGGATGCTGATAGCTAGCCGGGAGCTGGCCAAGTCGCTTTGAGGATAGCCGTCTGCGTGAAGCATGCGATAGACGAGACCGAGCTGAAGACGGGGCCCGGGGGCAGGCCTGTGCTGGAGGGCGCGGCGTGCAAAGTAAGCGTCTTCGACAAGAACGCGGTCGAGGAGGCGCTTCGCATGAGATCGGCGCAGGGAGGCGAAGTAGTCGCGTTCACGATAGGGAGCGAGGACGCCAGGAAGTCCCTCAAGGAAGCCCTGGCGATGGGCGCCGACCGCGGGGTCCTCGTGGTGGGAGCGCAGGCCTCACTGGACACCGGCAGGACGGCGAGGACGATAGCCGCGGCGGTCAAGAAGGAAGGCGCCTTCGACGTGGTGTTGTGCTCCGAGGGCTCGTCCGACACCTACTCCGGCCAGGTCCCTCCCATGTTGGCTGAGGCGTTGGGAACCGCATACGTGGGATACGCGAGAAAGATCCAGCTGGAGGGAGGGAAGGCGAAGGTCGAGCGCCTGCTGGAGGACAGCGTGGAGGAGGTGGAGGCGCCGATGCCTGTCGTCGTCTCGGTGGTGAGCGAGATCAACGAGCCCCGGTACCCCACGCTCATCCAGATAATGCAGGCCTCCAAGAAGCCTGTCCAGGAGATTCCCGAGTCCCAGCTCGCAGTGGACCCGGGCTCGAGCCCCGTGGCTGTTCTTGGGATGTCGGTCCAGACTTCCTCCAGGAAGCGCGTGATCATCGAGGGTGGCCCTGAGGACGCCGCGGCCAAGCTCATTCAGGAGCTGGAGAAGGAGGGCGTGCTCCGGTGAGCGAGCAGGTGTGGGCCTACTCGGGGAGCGGCGAGGTACAATGCGAGCTCATGAGCGCGGCCCTCGAGCTCGCTGAGAAGTCCGGCCGGAGCGCGGTCGCGGTCGAGCTCGGAAGGCAGAGGGAGGAGGTCGTGGCCCAGTCGAGGCTCGTCGTGAAGGGAGCAGGGGACGACCCTCTCCCCGAGGTCGCCGCAGAGGCGCTGACCCGGGCGGCGAGGTCGCGGCACCCGTCGACCATCCTCGTCGGGGCGACGAGGAACGGCAGGGAGGTCGCTTCGAGGGTCGCTGCTCGGCTCGGCTGGCCCTGCCTCTCAGAGGCGTCCAAGCTGTCGATTGACGGAGCCCAGCTTCAGGCGAACAGGACCGTCTTCGCGGGAAAGGTGGTGGCCACAGTCTCGTGCGGCCTCCCCGCGGTCGTCACGATCAAGCCGGCCTTCTATCCGAAGTCCACCGCGTCAGGCAAGGAGGTCGACGAGTTCGACGCAGGCGAGCTCACGGGCGTTGTGAAGCTCCTCAGCAGGAGGAAGAAGGAGGCAGGGGCGGTGGACCTCAGGAAAGCCAAGGCGATAGTGTCCGCTGGAAGGGGCGTGAAGAGAAAGGAGGACCTTCCCATGCTGCAGTCCCTGGCGGAAGAGCTGGGCGGAGCCTTGGGCTGTTCCAGGCCGCTGTCTTCGGACCTCGGCTGGCTGCCGGAGGAGTGCCACATAGGGCTGACGGGCGTCACGGTGAAGCCCGACCTATACGTGGCGGTCGGGATATCAGGGCAGCTGCAGCACATCGCGGGCATGAAGGACTCGAAGGTCGTCGTAGCGGTCAACACTGACAAGGACGCGCCTATCTTCCAGGCGTCTGACTACGGCATAGTCGCCGACCTCTATCAGGTCGTCCCTGCCATCAAGAAGGCCCTGGAGTCAAGGCGCTGACCCGGGCGCGCCAGTCTGACCCGGCCCGAAGGCAGTGTTTAAGCGAAGCCCGTCTTGGCTCCGTCTGATGGTGCTGCTAGCGGCCGCATACATCGTGACCTACGCCGTCTCACTTCTCAGCGCGGCCGCGATATTCGCTACCGTGTTCGTCCGGTCCCGAAGGGCTTCGGCCGGCCTGGGAGCAGGAAGGCTCCTTGAGCTGACCAGGGAGGAGGCCAGGCGGAGCATCTCAGGCGACCCTGTCTTCCTGATGCATGCCTCGATAGCCTTGGGAGTCGGGGTCTCTATCGCCGAGGTGGTCCTGGCGCCCGTCCTGCCGGCACTGTTCGCCCTGAGGATCCTTCTCCTCGCAGTTTCGGTCCCCGCCACGGCAGGGCTCGCCGTCGCCTTCGCATGGAGGGTCCAGAGGTTCGTCCAGAGCAAGTCGGTGGAGCGGTCGCTCCATACGACCGGCGCATTCTCATCCGCGTCTACACGCATGCAGGGGATACTCATGGTCGCGATAGCCCTCACAGCCTCCGAGCTTGTAGTCGCGTGGCTCCCGGCGTTCGCGCTGGTAGACGCGGCGGTCAGCATCGTGAGGAACTCTCTGGTGGTCGCGTATTACGTCGGCCCGACCGTGAACCTGATCTCCAGGGTCGGTACGAGGCTTCCTTCGGTCGAGACGCCCTTCGTGCTGTCCGACATCATGTCCGGCAAAGTGGACGCCTCGACGGTCAGGAGCGGCGTCGGGGACTATCCCGACTTCAGCCCCAAAGAGAGCCTGTCCTTCGACTCCTGCGTTGAGATCGGGGCATGCGAAGCGTCCTGTCCCGCGACAGCTGCGGGCCGCCCGCTCTCACCGAGGGTCCTCATGAGGAAGCTCAGCCTGCACTCGGACGCTGGTGGAGAGGGAGGGCCATTCGCGGTGGTGGGCGAGGACGAGCTCTGGTCGTGCACTTCGTGCGGGGCCTGCGTGAGCAGCTGTCCCGTCGGCGTGAAGCACCTCGACATCGTCTATGACCTAAGGCGCGACCTCGTCGCTAGGGGGAAGCTGGACAAGGAGAAGGCAGGGATGCTGGAGAACCTCGCAAGGTCCCAGAACCCCTACGGCTTCAAGCAGTCGGACAGGGCGAAGTGGGCCGAGGGCCTCGGAGTCCAGACCGCGTCGGAGAGTTCGAGGGCAGAGTACGTCTACTGGGTCGGGTGCGTCGCGTCATTCGACCAGCGGGCGCAGCGGGTCGCGAGGTCCATGGCGAAGATAATGAAGAGCGCGGGCGTGTCGTTCGCGATCCTTGGGCAGGACGAGGCTTGCGTCGGCGACCCGGCCCGGAGGCTCGGGGAGGAGGGGAGGTACCAGGAGCTGGTCTACCAGAACGTCGAGAAGCTTAACTCGCTAGGGGCGAAGAAGGTGGTCACCACCTGTCCGCACTGCTTCAACTCGCTGAAGAACGAGTACCCTCGCTTCGGGGGCGAATACGAAGTGGTCCACCACACTCAGCTGATATCGGACCTGGTCAGGTCGGGAAGGCTGAAGGTCCCTCCCGACAGGGTCAGGGAGGTCTCGGTCACGCTCCACGACGCGTGCTATGCGTCGAGGTACAACAACATCTTCGACGAGCCGCGGGAGGCGCTTGGTTCGTCGGTCTCGGACGTGAGGGAGATGAAGAGGAACGGGGAGAAGACCTTCTGCTGCGGCGCCGGGGGATCGAACTACTGGTTCAAGGTGCCTGAGCAGAGGACCATCTCGGGCATCAGGGCGAAGGAGGCGGCCGAGACCGGCGCCAAGGCGGTCGCGACCGAGTGCCCCTTCTGCCTCTCTATGCTCGAGGACTCCTCCAAGGTGATGGGCACGGGGATGGAGGTGAGAGACGTGGCGGAGATCGTCGCGGACGCCGTCCCCTAGCGCGACGGAGGCGCGTCGAGTGTCCGGTCGGCCACCTTTCGAGCGACCCTCCCTCCCCCGGCAGGCATCGCCCTCAGGACGTCGTCTACAGTGACCTCGGTCCGCGGGACGCCGGCCATGGAGGACAGGTCCGCCAGGATACGTTTTGCTGTGTCGGACGCCTTCGCCCTGTATGGCCTGATGACCACGTAGCGGGCACAGGCGGACCGGACCGCCGTCTCGGGCCCGGACACGAGCCTGCCGCCGCCGTCCAAGCCCAGGGCCAGCTCCACGATGTTCCTGGTCAAGAAGTTCTTCCTTCCCCTGATCGCGAAGCTGCCCCGGGCGAGGTACTCACCGCTAGGGGCCGCCACGGCCACCTGCTCGGGCGTCACCCAGTAGGCGTCGGCCGCGCCCAGCCCGGTCTTCCACGCGCTGCTGAAAGCGACTGTGGCCTGCGCCACTTCTCTGACGTCGGACTCCGACTGGTCAGCTCCCCCCTTTAGGACGAAGAAAGGCGACCCGAAGAGGTCGGCGTGATAGACGG
>JASHVT010000038.1 GCA_030039515.1 Nitrososphaerales archaeon | reverse complement strand
AACTCGGTGGCATTAATCATGTACCCGCCTGTGATGTTGACTCCGTAGTTCATCCCACACGTAACGGTCGCATTATTGGGGTAATCGCCGACTACTTCAAAAGCCGGATTCTGGTACTTGAAGAAGCCGCCCCATCCGGCCATTGACTTGTTAAGTTGGTTCGCGAGGCTCAGCGCTGTGCCGTCACTCGCAAATTTGTAAATGTCCAGCAGAGCATGATAGTCAAGGGCTTGGTCGTCCGCCAGCAAGATTGTGTGCGAACCGGTATAGTCAGATAGGAGTCCGAGAGGGGTATTCAGACTCTCGTAGAATCCTACTGCAATAGTCGCGTTGAACTGGAACGAGGCCTGTGCAGTCGAGGCGAGAGTCGTCGTCATGGTTGTCGTGGACGTGACTGTTACGGTAAACGCGCTTGTTACCGTTGTAGTTGCTCCCTTTTGTTGCGACTCATATGTCACGCTGATAGTCGTACCACATAGGATTGCCACAACGACTAAAGCGAGAACAGCTTTTGAGGCTCCGACTCGACCTCCAGCATTCAAGATTAGATCGGTCGCCAGTTGCCTAGAGTATGACATTAGGTTTTATCGTCATCTGACTCTTGGCGGAACTGCTAGACGAGTCGAATCCTCGCCACACCCTACAGACTGCTTAAGAGTCGGCGAGACCGCGCGTGCGATGGCTGGCATTGAAGTGCGGTGCGGCGATGGCGGTTCTCTCCCAGCTCGACGACCGCGAAGAGATTACTGTCGGTTCAATCCCTCCTGAAGAGTTGGAATACCTCTGCGCCAACGGATATGTCCTGCGCACAAGCAAGGAAGACCGTGACAAGGACGTCGCCTCCATCGAAAGACTCTCTGAGTTGACAGTCCAGACGGCCGAGCAAAGGAGAGAGGAGGAACAGGAAGCGGAGACCTTGAGGAGGGACCAGGAGAAGGAGCACTCGTTCGTGTTCCGGCTTGAAGGGGACGAGAAGAAGGGAGAACTTGAGCAGAGAATCCAGAGCGAGACCGCGGTAGACTCCAAGGAGGTAGCTGACCTCAAGGCGCTCGAGGCGAACGTGAACCAGCTGATTCAGACGAGGTCCGCCGTCGACAGGATGGTCGCATATGGCCCGGACTTCCTCTCTCTCACGGACCTGGGAACGACGACTCTGAACGACCTCAGGACCCGGAACTACAGGGTCGCAGACTCGGAGTTCGCCGACTTTGCGATCGAGATCAAGACCACCTATAGTGAACTCCGGTCAATTGCCGACAGGTCGGCCTCATACGCGGTCCTGATCAAACCACAGGTCCCCGACCTCAAGACGGATGACCGCCCTGCAGCCGACGAGGGCGGCTCAGCCCCGGGCGCGGTCGAGGCCCCGTCACTGGTCTGGAGCACGGCGATTGGGTTGGCCAAGATCCAGGGGGACCCCGGTCAGGTGGGACGGCGGTTCCTCCAAGCCTTCGGCGTCGTCAGAGGACTTGACTCCACGACCCCGAACAAGCTCATGGCCGCCGAGGTGATGACCGCGGCAGTCAACCAAGACATCTCCAGCCTGGCGCCGACGCTCGTCTCGATGAACGGGGAGATGCGCAACCTGTACGTCCCAAAGGAGATCTCGGCCGGGGTCGCCGCGACCATCCTCGCAGGGAGGCGTTACGATGGGACATATCCGACTGACAGGTTCATCCAGTTTACGAGCCTGACCCAGTCATTCGAGGCGGCCGCGGTCCTGGCCGTGATGAACATCCCCTTCGACCAGCTGAACTCCAAGTTCGTAGGGTTCAGGGCGATGTTCAGCAGCTGGGGGTACATGGCCTCAGAGGACACTGAGATCGCCTCCGCCTTCCTCGCAATCGGAGAGCTGGGCGTCGACGAAATATCGGCGAAGGTCAGATACATAGTCGAGCAGCTGTCGAACTACTTGGAGTATCCTCTGGTCGCGGCCGCGATTCTCGCGTCCATCCCGGTCTTCGAGTCGCATGAGGTCCTCGACCTCATGGAGAAGGCGGTGACGCTCCTTTTCGCGTACGCCAGGGGGCTGGAGCGGTCTGAGTTGGTCGCCCTGGCGGTGCTGATGATACACGGGGTAAGGAACGAGCTTGTGAAGAAGGTCGACTCCACGGCCAAGATCGCGGAGACTCCGGTCCAGTTCACCTACGCCACACACCCGGGCCTCTTCTTCTGGTACTTCCCTGTGATAGTCGTCCACTCGAGCTACCACGCGACCTTCAGCGCGATGGGGGGCTTCCACCCTGCCCACAGCCACGGAGTCGGAGGGTTCGCAGGTTGAGCACGAGGCGAGCGCGGTTGATCGAGGCGGCGCTCCTCGCGCTGCTCTTCATGGTCGGAGCTTCGGCGGGCCTCCGCCCGGTCCCGGCCTACACACCGAAGGCCGGGGACTCTTTCAGCTATTCCGAAACAATCAGAGTGAGCAACGGCCAGGGCTCCTACGCCGGGTACACAGACCAGACCCTCCTGACCGGAGAGGAGCAGACGACATCTGTCAACTCCGGGCTGGTGTCAGCCAACTACAGCTACTCCTACCAGTACAGCAACAGCGAGGGGAGCTCAAGTTCGAACGCGAGCTCAGGCAGCTTCACGTGGTCCTCGGGCAACTTCACCTACGTGGCCGGGACTGACGACCAGGTCGGGTATTCCAAGCCTACCTACGTCTGGTTTGCCATGAACCCCTCTCTCCCGGTAGGGGGCACCTTCTACTCCCTTAACACGCTCCTCACCGTCCAGTCGAAAAACTACAGCTTACAACTCCCCACGGAGAACAAGTCCGTCCAAACCGTCGTGGCCGAAGGGAATGGCGTGTACCAGCGCGACGACTCTTACGGGGTCTTCAACGCGAGCTACACTTGGACCGAGTACTTCGACCCCACCACCGGCTACATCATAGGGTACAACTACGTCGAGCAGGACGTCGGACAGTACCAGGGACAAGCCGGGAGCTTCACTTACAGCGACGACCTCTACGTCACCCAGACGAGCTACCCGCTGGCCGCCGGGAACCCCTCTTCTGCAACGACAGCGGCCCAGGGCTCCTTGGAGCTGTCCCCCTACGTAACCTACGGGCTCGCGCTGGTCGCCATACTTGTAGTAGTCGCCGTTGTGGTTTACGTTGCTGCCCGAAGGAGGCACAGCCGCCGACCTCTTCCGGAGCATCCGCGTTACGAGTCCCCTCCTCCGCCGGCGGCTCCAGGCGAGTCCAAGGTCGACCTAGGTTCGAGGCCCCCAGAGCAGGTCGTGCTCAAGGAGGTCGCCATGGTTAACTGCAAGTTCTGCGGAGCTCTGATTCCGACGACGGCCGCGACTTGTCCTCGATGCGGGGCGCCGATGCAATGACCACCGAGGTTGGCAAGCACGCCCCCATCAGGCTGCGGGGGGTCCCGATCGACCTCGGCGAGTACGAAGGAGCCGGGACGATCACCAACAAGCACTTCGGAGGCTTCCGGATGCCAGCCTTCGAAAGGGTCTACCTGCCTGACAGCGTCAGGCCCTTCGCCGACACGGACCCGATTGGAACCAGAGAGCTCGTTATCGACGACAACAGGAGCGCCGTCAGCCGCGAGCCGTGCCTGACCATCGACGGCACTGACTTCTATTTCTCCGTCAAGGGCATCGGGTCGACGACGAGCCCTTTCAGCCGCCAGCTCCTCAGGAAGGAGGAGATAGGAGGCCTACTCAGGCGCGGGACCCTGAAGGAGAGGATACTGACAGCCAAGGAGAACGAGACGAAGTACCCGAGGTACCTCACCGGCGAGCTCTGGTCGAGGGGCTGCCCGTACGGGTCGCAGGGACTCGAGTTCGCATCCATCGCGATGAAGGCTGCCGAGATGTCCGACGCAAGCGCCACCTCGATTCACGGGTTCAGGATCGCGCCCCTGGTGAAGATCGTCAAACTCCCCAAGGCGCTTCAGGAGAACGCCACCCAGGTCTACTGGTACCGGAGGTTCAAGCAGGAGATGGTCCAGGAGACCAGGCTGGTCCCGTCCAACGTCCGGATCTATTTCCACTCTGACTGGACCATCGGCGACGACACCGGGGAGCTATTCGACTTCTTCCGCATCGACAACAACGACAAGGCGATGGGCTTTCTCAGGAACTTCGTGAAGAGCGGGGTCGCCGTACTCACGCTCTTCGTCAGGTCGATGAGCAGCAACAGCAACGGGACGTACAGCGGCCTCGACTTCTACGACGTCTGGCTCGACAAGGACGCGGTGCTTGCTCCCGACGGGACCGTCTTCTGGGCCGACCTTGAGGGTCTACAGGCCGTCACCATCGGCGGGAGGGACAGGGCTGAGCTCGAGTTCAACATCGAGGAGAACATGGAGCACCAGAT
>JASHVT010000037.1 GCA_030039515.1 Nitrososphaerales archaeon | reverse complement strand
CATGGGTGAGGAAGGTCTACTCCTTCGCTATCGTTCCAGACGCAGCCTTCTACTTCCGCGTCCCTCCCGACGTAGGGATGGCCAGGATACTGGAAGGCAGGCCCAAGCTGAAGTACTATGAGGCGGGGATGGACCTCAACCTCAGCAACGATGAATATGAGAGCTACAGGATATTCCAGAGCAGGATAGTGGACCAGTACGAGTCCATGGTCAAGAGGGACGGGCTCATCGTAATCGACGGAACCCTGGACATAGAGAAGCAGCAGGAGGTGATGAGGCAGCGAGTGCGCAAGCTCATCCCTGCGGCAAAGCCCCGGGTGCCCATACTGGACCAGAAGGAGGTCGCGCTCTACTGACGGCGGAAATCCCGTCAAGGCCGTTGAACTACTACGGCGAGGGCATCACATATCTGAAGAAGGTGGAGACGAAGGGAAGCCTGATCGTCCTCGAAGGGCCTGATGGCTCGGGGAGGAGCACGCAGATAGACATGATCACGACGAAGCTCGAGGCTGACGGTCATGCGGTCATCACGACGGGGTTGAAGAGGTCGGAGCTGATCGGGGCGGGGATACTCGAGGCGAAGCACAAGCTCCCTCTAGGGAAGAAGACGCTCGCCCTGTTCTACGCGGCGGACTTCGCGGACCAGCTCGAGCACAAGGTGATCCCCGCGCTGCACGCCGGGTACGTCGTGCTGGCGGACCGGTACATCTACACGCTGATGGCTAGGAGCAGCGTAAGGGGCATCAGCAGGAGCTGGTCTCACGACCTCTTCGGGTTCGCTATCCAGCCTGACCTGGTTTTCTACCTGGACGTACCACCGGTGGAGCTCTTCCACAGGGTCTTCCAGAAGTACGGGACGCTGGACTACTACGAGTCAGGAGCCGACATAGGCCTGTCGGACGACCTCTTCGAGTCGTTCGTCCTCTATCAGAAGGGCATCGCCAAGGAATTCAGGCTGATGGAGGCGAAGTACGGCATAGTGCCGATAGACGGTGGAAGGCCGGTGGCCGAGGTGAACGTCGACCTGCAGAAGCGGATCGACTCGTACCTGGCGAGCCTGCGACGCAGATGAGCCCCGCAGGGACCTAGAGCTCGCCCTTCGAGACCACATGCGCGCCGTCCACGTCCAGCACGGCGTTCCTGCTCACTCCCACGAACCCGAACCCGCCGACGGTCACCGAGCCAGCCGCGAACCTGTCTTGACCGTAGCCGTACGGCATCTTCTCGTTCAAGCCGACCGTGAGCAGTGAGAGCACCCTGTCGCCCTCCTTGATCGAATCCATGATCTTGGTTATCATGGGAGCCGGCTTTGCGCTCGACCACCGCGCGAGCCTGCCCTTGTCGAACTCCAGCTCGAGAGCCGGCGCGAAGCCCAGACGCGTCAAGGATGGGGAGAGAGATATCGCCCCCGTGGCTGACGCGTTGTCCACGTCCATCGCGACCATACCCGGAGGCAGGTAAGCCATGTTCTCGCCCTTGGTCACGTCGTCCTCGTCAACCATCCCGTCCTCGAGTGAAGGGCTCCCCTTGAGCGTGAGCTTCAGCTCGTTGCGCCCGGTCCTCAAGGTCGCCCGGGAGCCGTCGCGCAGCTTCCCCGTGACTGCTAGCCCCTTCGACCTGATCTGCTTGAGGTCTACCAGCACGGCCTTCAGCTGCGTCCTTGCGACCTGGCCCATCCCCCTTCCCAGGTAGTGGGACAGGTCCTCGCCCACGTAGCCGAAGCTAAGCCTTACTCCCCTGATCTTTGCCTTCTCCGCCGCGTCGTACCAGGAGCCGTTGTATCTTGTCGAGCTGGCGTAGTCTTCGCGGCTGATCCGCCTGTAATACGGGCCGAGCGGAGGACCTGGTATGAACACGTAAGCGTCAGTGCCGGAGAGCAGAGAGTATTCGTGTCTCCCCATGACGCCCAAGACGTCCTTGGGCATGTTCTTGACCCCGTCAACGTATGACTCTTCGTCCTCGAATATCACGACTGTGGCGCAGCCTCTCCTTCGGGCCCTTCGGACCACTTCTGTCGCGAGCGGAAGGCCGGTGTTCCAGGTCTCAACGGTGACGGTCTCTCCCTTCTTCACGCGGAGCGACTCGTCCAGGAGCTTCGAGGCGACATCCGAGATGAGCTTGTCGGTCATGGCGCGGGTTGTCGCGCTGCCGTATTAAAATTGGAAACCGGGCGCGCTCAGTACATGTGCGCCCTGAGGGGTCTGTCCAGGGCCTTCTCAAGAAACCCGCGGAGGCCTTCGAAATCCTGGAAACTCAGGAACGCCCCCCTCCCCGTGCCCCTCTCGTTCCTCTCTCTCATCCAGAGCGCGTAGTTCCCCGAGTGCTTGGTGATGAAGATCAGGCTCCTCCTGCCGTCGTAGACCCCGAGCGCCCTGATGCCTGTGTCGACTTCCATGTCCCTTACGCTCCTGAGCAGCTCTGCCAACGATTTGATCCTAGTCTCGTAGACCATGGTGTCCGCCGCGAGGCGGAGGGGCCGCTTCTATTTTGCTTCTCACTTTCGACAATATCTAAATAGAATTCCTCAGGGTTTCATGCGAGTCATCCTGACGGCCACCTCCAAGCGCGGGCTGAAGTTGTTTGATACGATGAAACGGAGGAAGGTTGCATTCCACAGCTCGACTCCAGGGAAGGTGAAGATGTTCGTCTGCGGACCTACGGTCCAGGACTACGCTCATGTCGGACATGCGAGGACGTACCTGTTCTATGACATGCTTGCGAGGTACCTTTCGTTTCTGGGCCACGAAGTCGACCTAGTGGTCAACATAACTGACATCGATGAGGGGATAGTGAAAGGAGCCAGGTCAGCGGGGGTCGGGGTCGAGGGATTCGTCGAGAAGTATCTCTCGGCTTTCATAGAAGACATGGAGTCTCTCCGCATCAGGTCTGTGCGGTCGTACGACAGGGTGTCCGGGCACGTGCCAGAGGTGATACGCCAGGTGAAGGGGTTGCTGGCTAATGGCAGCGCATACCGGGTCGATAGGAACGTCTACTTCAGCGTGGACACCTTTCCCGCGTTCGGCAGTCTCTCTCACCTGACGCCGTATCAGCTCTCGCTCCGGCCGCTCGAGATAGCTGCAGCCAAGAGGAACCAGACAGACTTCTCTCTGTGGAGGGCGGGGGGCGAGGAGGAGCAGAAGTGGGACAGCCCGTGGGGCCGGGGGACTCCAGGGTGGCACATCCAAGACACGGCGGTCAGCTACGAGCACTTCGGGGCGCGGTACGACATACACGGGGGCGCGAGAGAGTTGGTCTATCCTCACCACGAGGCGGAGATCGCTCAGATGGAGTCGTTGACCGGGACACGACCGATGGTCAGGTACTGGGTCCACTCAGGGCTCCTTACGCAGCGGTCGGAGAAGATGTCGAAGTCGAAGGGCAACACGTTGTGGATAAGGGACGCCGTGAAAGAGTTCGGGCCCGACGCCATGAGGCTCTACTTCCTTAGCATGCATCACACCCGTGACGCGGAGTTCAGCGAGAAGGCCCTGAGGGAGTGGCAGGCCGTCCACCTGGATATGAGGAAGCGCGTCGGGAGACTGGTCAGGAGAGTCGGACGAGGCGCGGAGAGTCGGGCGGCTTCGGGCGCATTTCTCAGGTCGATGGACGACGACCTGGCGGCTGGAAGGGCGATCAGGCGCCTTCGGGGCATGTTGAACATGGGCGAGGACTCGGACCGCAGGGCGAAGGAAGCGGTTCTGACGGCGGCAGCCGCATCAGCGATCTTAGGGGTCGACTTCTTTGAAAAGGGCAATTGAAGCTGCGGACGCCCTGAACGAAGTGGGATGGTGGTCGTCATGGGCGAGCGCGTTCAGGCCGGCGGAAGGGGCATACGCGCTCTCCTCCGGTGAGTTCGAGGAGCCGCTCTTCAACAGGGTGTTCTTCACAAGGCCTCCGAAACCCAAGGACCTTGAAAAGATAGCCAAGGCCTTCGCCGCGAGGGGCGCGAGGCCGTCCTTTTTCGTCCTGACCGACGACCGGTACTCGGGGCTCAGGAAGGCCTTGAGGGCCGAGGGGTTCAGGAAGGAAGGAGGCTTTCACGTGATGGAAGAGAGGAGGCTGGGAGTGAGTGCTGCTTCGGGCGTGGACGTCCACGAGGCGTCGGGAAAGGAGCTCGAAGCGTGGTCCAGGACATATCTGAAGGTGTTCTACGGCGACGAAGCGCTGCTCCCTCTGGTGCTCCGGTGCGTCAGGAGGGCGAAGGCCGACGAGAGCGACAAGTTGGTAGTGGCTGAGCAGGAAGGAGGAGTCGTCGGGACGATGGCCCTGCACACGGACGAAGGATGCACCGGCCTATACTGCCTGGGTACGGTCCCGGACAGGCGGGGCGGAGGGGTCGCGGGGAGCCTCCTTGCCTTCGCCCACTCCGTGAAGTCTGACCTCGGAACCAAGCTTGTCCTGCAGGTCTTCGAGTCCGACGGGGTAGAGCAGTTCTACCTCAGACGCGGATATGAAAGGGTACTAAGCGAGGAGATCTTCAGGAGAGACCAGCCTTGACTCACGCATCGTCAGGAGACGATAAGCCCGCCAGTTCAGCGGATCTGGATGTCTCAATCAACAGGAGCCCTTCGGCCGAGTCGTGCAAGTTCACCGACCTGTTCCTGGGCTTCGATAGGGTCGGCGCCGTGCGGAAGATATTCGGAAGCGACTCAAGAGCTGTGCTCGAGTCGACGACGGTCCGCCTGGTGCAAGGCACTGGGTACCTTCGGGTCGACAACGAGACGGGCGACATCCTCGTGTGCGAGCCCTATCTGAAGTCGGCTGACGAGCGTCACTTCTACCTCGACCTGATCCACGAGCTGGTGCACGTCAGGCAGCATCATGAGGGGAAGGAGCTCTACGACAGGAGGTTCAGCTACGTCGACAGGCCGACCGAGATAGAGGCATACGTGCTGACCGTAGGCGAAGCGAGAAGGATCGGGATGACCGAGGAGGAGATAGTCGACTACCTTAACGTGGAGTGGGTCGGGAAGGAGGACTTCGAGAGGCTCCTGAGGACGGTGGGCATAGGTGAAGCGGCCAGCGCCGCGCAAGACACTTAACCTGCCGTTTCACAAATCCGCGCATGCCAAGGATTGAACTGTATGAAGGGTCTGCGAAGATTGCGGACATTGGTCTTCCGGAGAAGAAGTTCAGCACGGGCTCTGTGGGGTATTGGGCGACGCAGAAGATCGAAATCAATGGCAAGAGATACCAGGCTCAGTTCCAGCTCGTGGAGATCGGGTCGAAGCAGCCGAGCAAGTAGCTGAGCGGCACCTCCCGGCCCGTTCGGTGAAGGCGGGGGAATAAGCCTAATACGCTCAGAGATGTGACTCTCATGTGCTCGTCCGAGAGGTCATGCCGTGGGTGACCGAGTACGCAGACTCGGTCGACTCACAGCTGCAGGCGCTGTATCCCAAGAACGAAGCGACCGTCCTTGACAGGGCCGTCTCTGACGCTCTGTCGGCTGGTGGCAAGAGGGTCAGGGCGACGCTCTCTCTGCTTTGGTGCGAAGCGCTGTGTGGAGACTACCGTCCGGCGATACCTCTGGCAGCCGCCTACGAGCTGGCGCACGCCAGCGCTTTGGTCCAAGACGACATCATAGACCATTCAGACAAGAGGAGAGGAGGCGACTCCGTCGTCGCGAAGTACGGGCTCGCGACCGCGATCCTGGCCTCAGACCTGCTCCTATTCAATGTCCCGAAGATGGTCGCGAAATACGAGGGTCTCGGCAGCCGCAGGCTGGCGAGGGTCTTTGACCTGGTCGGCGAAGCCTGCCGGGCGACGACTTGGGGCGAATTCCTCGACCAAGAAATGGCCGGGGCCGCGGACAACTCAGAAGAAGACTATCAGAGAATGATCAGGCTGAAGACGTCCACGCTGCTGAGCGCACCGTGTGCGAGCGGCGCGATAGTCGGCGGCGGCACCGATGATCAGGTCGGCACGGCGCACGACTTCGGAGAGGCCCTCGGCGTCGCCTACCAGATCCAGGACGACATCCTCGACCTGGTCGGAGACGAATTCGCCCTTGGAAAACCAGTTTTCACCGACCTTAGGGGCGGCAAGAAGTGCCTCGTGATCATCCACTGCATGAAGAGGTGCTCGCCAGACGACAGGAACTTCATCGTCAGTCTCCTCAACAGGTCAGGACCCTATTCCGAAGCGGAAGTCGCCAAGCTGAAGGAACTAATGGAGAGGTACGGCTCGCTGGAATACGCCCATGACCAGGTCATGCAATATACCTCGAAGGCCAAGGAAAAGTTGAGTCCCCTCTCTGAGGGAAAGGCGAAAGCCTCCTTGGTGGAGCTCGTTGACTATCTGTCGGCCAGATATTACTAGGTTCAGTAACAGGTTAATACCCCGCGGCGCACCGGCAGCAGTAGGACATGGAGTTTGAAAGGACCGTCCTCAAGCGCCGGATGGTAAGGCACTACAAGCCTGATCCGGTGTCAATGACCAGAGTCAACAGGATTCTGGAACTTGCGGCCCACGCTCCGAGTGCGGGTTTCAGCCAGGGGGTGGCGTACGTCGTTGTGTCAGACGCGGAGACGAGGAAGCAGGTCGGAATAGTTCAGGGAGAGAAGGAGTACTCGTCTGTGGGGTTCCACAAGTGGATCTCGGAGGCTCCCGTCAGCATCGTGGTCTGCACCAGCGAGAAGATCTACCACGACAGGTACAGGGAGAAGGACAAGGTCAAGGAAGACGGGATGGAGATAGACTGGCCCACGCCCTACTGGTTCTTCGACGCGGGGTGTTCGTCGATGATTATCCTGTTGGCCGCTGTAGACATGGGCCTCGCGGCGTCGTTCACCGGGGTCGCAGACGTGCCGGGCATGAAGAAGCTTCTTGGGATCCCCGCGGAGTTCCATCCGGTCGGCGTGATCTCGATAGGCTCGCCAGACAAGGACGTCAAGTCCCCATCCTTGAAACGTGGAAGAAGGCCGATGAAAGACGTCGTCCACTACGGACGCTGGTAGGCCCTAGTACTCCATCGTTCTCCTGTAGAAGACGTAGCCGGTGGCAAGCAGTGCGATGGACAGCCCGCCCAGGGGAGCCAGAAGCGTCACGTCCACTGTCCCGGCCTGAAGGTCTCTGAAAGCTTCCACCGCCCACGTCATGGGGTTGAAGTTCGACAGGAAGCTCACCGCGGGTGGGAGTATCGATGCGGGATAGAACTGCGTGCTGAAGAACGAGAGGTAGACCTGGGTCGTGCTCCTCACTGTCGTGAAGAGCTCGAGGCTCGAGGCTAGGGAGGCGGCGACGACTGACAAGCCGCAGACCGCTCCAGAGTACAGAAGCATGACCAAGACGCCCATCATCGCCAAGGGGAACGACAGCCTGTAGAGGACGGCGATGACTATGGTGCCAGGAAGCGTCGTGACTGTGGTCCTTATCATGCCTGAAAACAGGCGGGAGAAGGCGAACCTGGACTTCCCGAAGGGGAGGGTGAGAAGATATGACTGAGTGTCGTGGATTATCCTTTCCCTCCACACGTCCCTCCCGGACTGGAAGGAGGCCACGGTCGCAGTGATCAGATTCGCCCCCGGTGCTATGTACAGGAAGTAACTGCCATACTGCGTGAACAGAGTGGAGCCCTTGAGCATCGTAGAAAGGCTGAGGCCGGAGACCCCGAGGTCGATCATGAAGTTCACGAACATTATGACGAGCAGGAACCTGTCGGCGAAGAAGATCCTGAAGTCTCTCTCTATCACCTGGGCTGGTTTACTCAAACCTGCCTCCCTCCAACTTCCTGAAGAGGAACGCGCTGCCAAGGCCGAAGAAGATGGCGACGAAGAGCGCTAGTTCGACCGTGGCATCGAGGCTCGTCGATGTGCCAAGGACCAACAGCCGGATCAGATCTGACGCTGACGTGACGGGTGAGTATGCCGCCACCGGTTGGATGGCCTGGGGGATGTAGTACAGGGGGTAGATCGCTGCGCTGACCCTTACGGTCGCGAGCTCTGCCATGGCGATCACGACGTCGAACCTGTTCTCGTTTCTGATGACCATGGCTAGGGTGATTGACAGTCCCGAGATCCCTATCGCGAGCAAGAACAGCACCACGTAGGAGCCCAGGATTGCTACCGGGGTGAAGCTCCCGTCCAGGTAGGCGACAAGCAGCATCATCGGAGCGCAATAGATGAGTGCCCTCACGGCCCCTCCTAGAGCCCTCCCGAAGACGAAGAGCGAGTGACCGAACGGCAGGCTGAGGAGGTAGTCGAGGAGGCCGAGCTCCTCCTCTTCGAAGAGGTCGGCGCCTATGATGAAGGCTATCGACGTGATGGTGGAGACGACGGCCCCCACGGAATAGAAGTCGAAGTAGTTGAATCCGAGGTTGAGCCCGACCGTGAGCTTGTTGACTAGTGTAGCGAATACAAAGAGCTGGATGAAGAAGAACATCGTTCTTGTTATAAGGATCCAGGGCGACTTGACCAAGGTCCGCAGATCCCGCTCTACGAGGACCCAGAGTACGGAGAACGGCGAAGGGCTTTGGCTCAAGCCAGCTTCGTTCCCGTGTAGTGAAGGAAGACGTCCTCGAGAGACGGCTCCTTCAGGTTCGCGCTCTGTATCTTCCCGCCCTTCGCGGTCACGACGTTGATCAGATAGGGCAACAGCTCTCTTCCGTTGCTCAGTTCGATCCTGAGCACGTCTCCCTCGTAGTGGGCGTCGTGCACCTCTTCGACCTTCGAGATCTCCCCGGTCATCTCGGGGATGGGCTCCTTGAGCCTCAGTTCTATGACGTCTTGTCCCTTCAGCGTGCCTTTCAGGCCGTCAGGCGTGCCCACCTCGACCATCTCTCCCTTGCTCATTATGCCCACCCTGTCAGACATCCTGTCTGCTTCGTCCATCATGTTGGTAGCTAGCAGGACTGTGGTCCCTTCGTCCCTCAACTCCTCGATCATGTCCCAGACCATCAGACGCGAAGGGACGTCGAGGTAGGCGGTAGGTTCGTCGAAGACGGCGACCTTGGGCCTCTGGACGAAGATCTTCGCGTTCTCGATCTTCTTCTTGGTCCCTCCGCTCAGAGTCCAGGTCCTCTTCCTCGCCTCGGTCATGAGTCCGAACTTGCCGAGCACATCTTCGATCCGTCTCTCCCTGACCGTCTTTTCGACTCCGGTCACCTTTCCATGCCATTGGAGTATCTCCCTCGCGCTCAGAATCCTGTCATACTTGGCGTCCTGGAAACTGATCCCAATCAGCTCCTTTACCTTCTCCGGCTCCGCGCTTACGCTGTGCCCTTCGACTATGACGTCCCCCTTGGTCGCCCTGTAGACTGTGGCCATGGTCATGATGAGCGTCGTCTTTCCCGCGCCGTTCGGGCCTAGCAGGC
>JASHVT010000036.1 GCA_030039515.1 Nitrososphaerales archaeon | reverse complement strand
CCAACGGTCCCGCAAGGCGTGACGGCGGTCTACGTGACGTACAGCGACATAGCCGTCCACGTGAGCGGGGCAGGCAACCAGAGCGGCTGGACAACGGTCAACGGCCAAGGGACAATCGACCTAATGCAGCTGGTCAACGTGAGCACCACAATCGCGGCCGTCAAAGTGACGAGCGGGGTCTACGACGCCCTACGCTTCAACGTCACCTCATCCGAAGTCACCTACAACGGCAAGAACTACACAGCGTTCGTCCCGCGCGCGGAGCTCACGGTCGCCATCCCTGGCGGGATCCAGGTGAATGCGACAGCGTCGAGCGCTGCGCTCATAGACATGAACCCCACCGTAGTCAACATAGGGAGCCAGTCTGACCCAGAGTTCATAGTCAACACACAGGCTTCATGCTTCCGCATCCCAGGCAGCGTGTACAACAGCAAGATGGACTTCCGCGGCTACACCATGTCCCTCAACAGCACAGCGTGGTGGAGGAACAGCCTTGAGACATACACCTCGGCAATCCAAATCACAAACGTCACACTGACCTCGGGCGTCCTGTCCGTGACAATCAAGAACACGGGCAACCAGAGCGTCAACCTCACCACCACGACGGTAACACCGGTAGGGAACATGTGCGCATATCCCGCCGGGGGCCCGCAGGCCTCCTTCGGAGGCGGCCGCGACCACCGTCAGAACGGACTCCCCCAGTGCCTGTCGGGATCTGCCTACTTCGAGGTCTTGCAGAACGGGACCTTGGAGCAGATTGCCAACTGGAGCCTGACGGGATCGACACCTCAGTTCACGCTGGGCTCGAACCTCCAGGCGGTCTTCACCAACTCGGGATATCAGCTCGCCGCGGGTAAGTCAGTCACTCTGACCTTCACCGGCACAGTCTCGCTCGGCTTCTCTCTGCGTCAGATGCCACAGTCGACATCTGCGCCGGGAGTCGTCTCCGGCGACCAATACGA
This sequence comes from Nitrososphaerales archaeon, assembly GCA_030039515.1. Taxonomy (GTDB): domain Archaea; phylum Thermoproteota; class Nitrososphaeria; order Nitrososphaerales; family Gagatemarchaeaceae; genus UBA183. Next base: position 3,010 of record JASHVT010000036.1, on the reverse strand, counting down.
CATAACCGTCATAGGCCAGCAGGCGCTTGCAGCGTACGTAGTGGTGGCCTCGTAGGCCCACCACTCACCATTTTTTTTCTCTCGCGCAGCGTGTTTCCTGTCGTGGACGACCCGCCTCGAGCCGTCCTCCGAGAAGATGCTTCCTTTCCCTAGGCAGGCATAAGATTCATTGACGCAGCCGACGGAGCCCACGGCGACTTGGCGCGTCTATCAAAGAAGGACAGGGAGCTCCAGAGGCGCATCGCGATCCGCTGCTTCAACCAAGCATGGGAACTCCTTGAAAAGAAGAGGAAGAAGGAGGAGGACAGGGCCGACCTTCTCCACCTCGCCCACTCCTCCAGATATCTCTGGGGAGCCGTCGGTGGCCCGTGGAACAGGGCCGTGGCGGACTGGCTGTTGTCCAGGGCCTACGCAGAGCTGGACCAGCCCCAGCTCTCTCTGGAGTTCGCCGAGTCGTGCCTGGCGGAGTGCAGGGAGCACGGGCTCTCTGACGTCGAGCACACGGCGTACGAAGCGATAGGGAGGGCATATGCGACCGCGAAGGACTACGGGATGGCGAGGAAGTTCCTAGGGCTTGCCCAGGACAAGCTCGACGCCCTGAAGCTGGGCAAGGAGGGACGGATGGTCTACCAGGGCCAGATCGACGATACGCGGCGGCTCCTGAAGGACCTCTGACCGTCGGGACGCCGCTAGCGAGAGTGCCGGTCGCAGAATCCGTTTATCCGCCTGATGCTGTCGTCCATGATGTCCTTCGGGGCGAGGGCCACCATCCTGAAGTGGTCCGGCGCGCCGAACCCAGACCCCCTGGTAGTCTGCACGAGCTCCTCCTTGAGGAGGGCGTGGACGAACTCCCTGTCGTCTTTGAACCTCAGGCGGTCCATGCGGATCTTCGGGAAGATGTAGAAGGCGCCGTTAGGCTTCACCGCCCTCACGCACTCGTTCTCGCCGAGCAGCTTCATCGCCGAGTCAACCACGCGCTCGATCGCGTTGACGAGCTCCCTGACCGTTCTCTCGTGCTCGGCCCCGTTGGCCATCGCGCTGGCGATGGCATACTGCGCAGGGGTGTTGGCCGAGAGCCTCACCCTGCAGTAGTCTGCTATCTTGCGCTTGATCTCGTTGGAGGTCCTGTCGCCCTCTGGGGCCAGGACGTATCCTATCCTGAAGCCTGTCGCATCGAAGGCCTTGGAAGCCCCGTTGAGTACGAGGTACGGCATCCCGCCGGCCAACTCGCACACGCTGGTGAACCGCGCTCCGCCGAACACGATCTCGTCGTAGATCTCGTCGCTGATGAGCAGGATGCGGTGCTCGTTAGCGAGCCCTACGACCTCTTCGAGAGCCTTCCTGGGGAGCACGGTCCCGGTGGGGTTGTTGGGGTTCGTGATCAGCAGGTACTTGATGCCTTTCCGCCCCGCGTTCCCTTTCTTGAGGAGCTTCGCGAGGCCGTCAAGCTCGATGTTCCAGTCGTCTTCCTCGTCATAGTCTCCCGCGAGGAACCTCCCCCCGAACATCTGGATGGCCACTGGGTACTGCGTGTAGTACGGTCTCAGTATCAGAGCCCTGTCGCCGGGGTCGATCAGCGCGCTGTTGATGAAGGTCAGGGCCTCGGCGACGCCGCTCGTCACGATCACGTCCTCCTCGCTCAGAGCGAGCGAGTACCTCTTCCTGTAGCGCTCTACCACCGCGTCGACGAGCTCGATCACTCCCTGCGACCTCGAGTACGTGGTCCTCCCGCTCCGAAGCGCCTCGGTGTACGCGTCTATGATGTACTTCGGGGTGGGATAGTACAGGGCCGGGTCGCCGCTGCTGAGCTTGACCACCTTCTTGCCGTGCCGTCTGAGGTCCTCTGCGAAGTCGTCCTCCTCCCTGATCGCCGAGAACACGTATCTGCTGGCGTCCGAGAGAATCGAGGCGGGCATACAGAGCCGCGGGCCCGATCTGCCCCCATTTGGCCTTTCGCAGCGTCCAGGCTGCTTCAGACTGTAGAATAATGGCTGGGGAGGGCGTCACGGGCATGGATGGGGAAGGCTCCGAGCCCGCGCTGAAGCCTCAGCTGAAGACGTTCGATGCCGTGTCGGTCGGCCTCGCCGCGATCCTCGGGGCAGGCATATTCGCTGTGATAGCCCCGGCCGCGAAGATAGCGGGGCCGGCCCTCCTGGTGTCCTTTGGGATAGGGGCGTTCGTGGCTTTGTGCAACGCCCTGTCCTCGGCCCAGCTCGCCGCGGTGCTCCCGCGCACGGGAGGGTCCTACGAGTTCGGGAGGCGGATGCTCGGGCCGTGGTGGGGATACTCCGCAGGCTGGATGTTCCTGGTCGCGAACACCGTAGGGCCCGGAGCGATAGCGCTGGCGTTCGGCGAATACCTCAGCTCAGTCTTCGGGGGCGTCCCCGCGAGGGCCGCGGCAGTCGTAGCCGTGCTAGCCTGGACGGCGCTGAACGCGGGCGGGATACGGAGGTCCGTGAGGGTCACGGACATCGTGGTAGTGATGTCCGTCCTGTCCCTCCTCGCGGTCGTGGTCATCGGGCTCCCCTCGGTCCGGCTCTCCAATCTCACCCCCTTCGCGCCCGGGGGCGTCGCCGGGGTGCTCCAGGCGACCGGCCTCCTGTTCTTCGCGTACACCGGGTACAGCAGGATAGCGACCCTCGTCGAGGAGGTGCATGACCCGAGGAAGACGATCCCGAGGGCCACCGTCATAGCGCTCGGAACGGCGACGCTGATCTACCTGCTCGTAGCCACCACGGCGCTGGGGGTCCTCGGCGCCACCAGGCTGTCTTCGTCCTCCTCGCCCCTCGAAGCGACGATGAGCGCCGCTGCCAGCGGCCTGGGGCTGGCCGTGGTCGCGGTAGGGGCTCTTTTGACTACCTTCAACGAAGGCCTTTCGGACCTGCTCGGAGTCTCCAGGGTGGGGTTCGCGATGGGACGTGAGGCGGACCTGCCCTCGAAGCTCTCCGTCCTCGGGGCAGACTCCAACCCATGGAGGAGCGTGCTGGCAGTCGGGGCCGTGTCGATGCTG
>JASHVT010000035.1 GCA_030039515.1 Nitrososphaerales archaeon | reverse complement strand
CATATCCGCCGACGCAATAGATGTATCCTCCGGACTCCACGCAACTGTTCTGCGCAACGGACTGCGGGTATGAGTGAGTGGAGTCCCAGGAGTCGACCCCGAGGCTCGAGACGGCGGCGAAGTAGACGCCTGACGTGTAGGCTGTGCCGTTCCAGCCACCCACGCAATAGTCGTAGTTGGAGTAGGCCACGCAGCCCGAGCTCCCGATGCTCGAGGGGTAGCTGTTGCCTTCGGCCCAGAAGCTGACCGCCGCGCCGGACGCGTGCGCGGCCGAAAGCAGTAAGATTGCAGCGAACGTCACCGCCGCGAGCGCCGTCCCGGCGCCCTTCAGGTGCGGAGGCCGGACCTCGCTTGTGCCCCTCGGCGTGAGCGTTCTCTTGGTCGAAGAGAAGGTCTTGGGCAAGGGCTCGGCTCCTTGAGGGCGTGGTTGGCTATTTCAACGTTGGCGACGAACCGGCGTGTCTGCGCACCACGCGTCGTGGAGGCGCCGCCGCATGCCGAAAATACGTTCTTAATGTCTCCACGCTCGCGAGCCAGACATGAACGAAGTGAGGATTGACGGCTCGCTCGGCGAAGGCGGCGGCCAGGTCCTTAGGCTCGCGGCGGCTTTCTCTGTCATCCACCACGTGCCGATCCACGTCAACAACATAAGGGCAGGAAGGAGTCCGCCTGGGCTGAAGAGGCAGCACGTCTCCGCGATGAATGTCCTCTCGCGGGTCTTCGACGCTGAGCTCACCGGCGCCGTCGAAGGTTCGTCAGAGATCTCGTTCGCACCGGGGCGCAATGTCCTCGACCATCTGTCGATCGACACGGGCACCGCGGCGAGCATAACCCTTGTCCTCCAGGCGGTAGTGCCCGCCGCGGCGCTCTCTGGCACCGGACTCTCGCTCGAGATCGCAGGAGGAACAGACGTGCCATGGAGCCCTACGTTCGACTACTTCGACCTTGTTGCGAGAGAAGCCTACAAGGAGATAGGGATCGAGTTCGAGATTGTATCCGGCAGGAGAGGGTACTACCCGAGGGGCGGAGGCAGGGTCAGCGCCTCGATAAAGAGGTGCGCGTCGATAAGGGCCTGCAACGTGGACGGGACGAGGTCGATTACGGACGTCGCCGTGGTCAGCAGATGCGGGGCCCTGCCGAGGCACGTCGCGGAGAGGCAGCTCTCCTCCGCCGTCTCTGCGCTGGAGTCGGCCGGACTTCGGGTGACGGACGAAGAGTCCCTGGAGGAGGAGTCGGACTCTCCCGGATCCTCTGTTCTGGCGTACGCCGTGGGGAAGGGAGCATACCTCGGAGGAGATGCGATAGGGGAGAGGGGCAAGCCGGCAGAGGAGATAGGACGCGGTGCCGCGGGACGCCTCGTTCAAGACGCGATGACAGGGACCTCGTTCGATGCGAACGTCTCCGACATGGTCATCCCGCTCCTTTCTCTGGCGACCGAGGCGTCGAAGGTCAGGGTCCCTCGCCTGACCACGCATCTCGAGACAGGGCTTAGACTGTCTTCCATGTTCTCGTCATGCAGGTACAGGGTGGAGGCCTCGGGCGCGGGCTCGGTGGTCTCTGTGCTTCCTTAGCTCGCGGCGCAGGACACAATGTCTAAAAGGGCGACGAAATTCGGGCGTTCGAACGTCTTGTCGTACGAGCAGTTCATGCCGGGCGCGACGGCCGTCGGCATAGCATACAAGGACGGAGTCGTGCTGGGGGCAGAGCGGAGGATCACTCTCGGAAGCTTCGTCAGAAGCAAGTCGGGGAAGAAGGTGTTCAAGGTGACTCAGAACGTCGGCGCCGTCTGCGCCGGCATGGTGGCTGACATGCAGAACCTGGTCAAGGAGGTGGCGGTGTACTCGAAGCTGAAGGAGCTGGAGTCGAGGAAGGCGATAAAGCCGAACTCGGTGGCTAAGCTGATGTCGAACCTGATGTTCCAGAACAGATATGCCCCCCTGCTGACGCAGGTGATCCTTGGAGGAGTGGGGCAGAAGCCCGTAGTGTACGTGCTCGACCCCTTGGGGAGCGTGATCTCAGACCAATATGCCACAGTCGGGACGGGAGAGGAGACCGCTATCGGCGTGGTCGAGGCCGGGTACAGCTCCGGTCTGAGCCAGAAGGAGGCTCGCGACCTCCTTGTTTCGTCGATAAAGGCCGCGATAGCGAGGGACGCGATGAGCGGGAACGGCATCGACATCCTGAAGATAGACAAGGCCGGCATCCAAGAGGAAGGAGTCGAACTGTAGGGATCGGGCTTGTGGAAGTACGGCAAGGTCAAGGTCCACTGGCTTGGTCACGACACCTTCGTTCTAGAAGGTACGAGGACAATCGTCATCGACCCCTTCAAGGCGAAGGGGGACTACAAGGCGCACGTTCTTCTGATCTCCCACGAGCACTTCGACCACCTCAGCGAGGAGGACATCGCCAGGTTCGCGGGGCCTTCTACCACGATAGTGGCCCCTAGGATATGCGAGGAGCCTCTGAGTAAGTTTCAACAGGACAAGAGGTTCATCGCGCCCGGAGGGCGCTTGGAGATCGAAGGCGTGATGGTGGAGGCGGTCCCAGCCTACAACCTCAACAAGTTCAGGGAGCCTGGCAAGGTCTTCCATCCGAAGGAGGAAGGAAGGGTCGGATACGTCGTGACCCTGGATGGCTCGAGGTTCTATCATGCCGGCGACAGCGACGCGACCCCTGAGATGAAGGCCCTGGACGTCGACGTCGCCTTCCTCCCAGTCTCGGGGACGTACGTGATGACAGCCGAGGAGGCCGCCGAGGCTGCGAAGGCGATGAAGGCGAAGGTCGTGGTGCCGATGCACATCGAGAGCATAGTCGGCAGCAAGGCGGACGCCGAGAGGTTCAGACGGCTGGTGGGCGGCGCACGCGCCGTCGAAGTTCTAGAGAAAGAGTAGCTACTCGGGGACGCTCTCGCTCTTCAGCTTCCCGTTCTCCACCTTGACGAACAGGTACCTGTTGTCGGCGAAGACCAAGGTCAGTTCGTTCTCTTTCTCTTCCACCGTCAGCAGGGCCTTCTGCAGTATTCCGTCGAACTTTGCCATGTCTTGAGCCAGCCGCCTCGCCAGTTCATATTTCTGCGTTGCCGCGTGGCTATCCCACATACGACGTGAGCTCGTCGCCCGTGTCCGCCTGCTTCGGCCGGTCGACGGGCGTGCCGGTCGTTTCCTCGATCATCTCCCTGACTATTTCGTCCACGCTCTTGACTCTCTTCTTTGCCTTCAGCTCCTTCAGCGCCCTGTGAGTGTCGTCGTGCACCTTGACGGACTTTGCCAACCTGGTCCACCACACTGCCTGATACTTATGCTGTGTCTGACTCGGCATCGTCGCGGGAGCGTCATCTTCCAAGGAGCTTGCCGTGCGATATGACTGGGACGGCGCTCTAATACGCATACGGCGTTCCCCTAGGTGGTTAGACCAACACGATCCTCTGTGGTAACTT
>JASHVT010000034.1 GCA_030039515.1 Nitrososphaerales archaeon | reverse complement strand
ATCGGCGATGAGAAAAGCATCTTCGACCAGCTAGCGATGGGGCTACGAACAGGCGGCCAGTAGACTAGTGAGCCCGGTCCGTCGTCAGAGCGTGAGACGGGGCGACCTGTCGATGACTGATATGACTTAAATCACTAGGAGGCCATTGTGTCATGCCTATGGACGGGTCTGAGGCCAAGAAGTGGATCCTGGTCGCCTACGATCTACCTAACGAGCCTTCCAAACTCAGGGTCAGGGCGTGGAGGAACTTCAAAAAACTGGGGGCGCTCTATCCGCCCGTCTCGCTTTGTATCCTCCCGAACACGGCGCAAGTCAGGAATGACGTCGACCGATTCAGGCGCGACTTCAAGAGGTACGGGACGATACTGGTGATCGCTGCCGACCCGCTGGGGGCGCCGGACGAGGTCGTGCTCTCCAAGATGTTCCAGGAGGACAGGCGCAAGCAGTACGACGAGATCTACGAAGAGTGTCAGGAATTCTTGGACGAGATAGAACAGAACGTGGCAGATGGGAAGGTCACCTACGAAGAGACCGACGAGCTTGAACAGGCGCTTGAGGCCCTTGAGAAGTGGTATTCCGATGTAAGGGAGAAGAGGTACGGGCGCGACGAGGACGCGTCGAAGGTCCAGAAAATCCTGTCGAGATGCAAGAGTGCGCTGGCGAGCTTCGCGGAGAAGGCCCAGCCCGCGGATGTCAACAAGTAGTTCAGTCCTGTAGCTCCACGAGCGTTCTTGCTCGCCGCTCGACGTCGACGGGTTCCCATGACTCAGGTCCGCGCTGGGGAGGCAACGACCACAAGGAGGGAGGGCACGCGCCTGCAGACCTGAGCTCGCTAAGGCGAGACGTCTATCGGAAGCGCTTCCGCAGTCTTGCCTTCCTCGAAGACCTGCGTGTACAGGTCGCGGCCGTAGCTTGTGGACAGGGGTTCGCCCTCCAGGATTCGGAAGGTCCTCTGGCCATCCGCTTGCCTCTCAGCGCGGAGGAACAGGGCGTCAGACGCATACAAGTCGCGGAGGCGTAGGGCGAGCTCAGACAGATGCGTGACGACGAAGACTCTCACTCCCTCCTCCAAGAGGGCCCCTATGACCTCCCCTCCGATTTCAGAGCCTTCCCTCTCGTTGGTCGACGCGAATGACTCATTGCTCAGGAGGACGCAGCCTCGCCGGATGTGGTCGACTATGGCGCTCAGCCTACCGAGCTCCTCGTCGAGCTTGCCGCTCCTCATGCTCGGGTCCTCTTCGCGCTTGTAGTGCGAGAATAGGCCGGCCGAGACTGTCACGGAGAATTGTTCGGCGGGCGCGAACATGCCTGCATGGGTCATGGCGTATGCCAGCCCGAGGCTCCGCAAGAACGTCGACTTCCCCCCTTGGTTCGCTCCTGTGATGACGACGAGACCCTTGCCGTCGGCTCTCAAGTCGTTGCTTACCACCCCTTTGTTGAGCGTGAGCGCGAGACAGGCATCATACAACCCTCGAGACGAGAGGACGAGGCCCTCAGCCGACGCGGTAGGGAAACAGATCGGCTCTCCCAGTTGGGCGAGCGCTTCACGAAGGTTGAGGCACCCGACGTAGAACCCCAACTCGGTCCGCAGGACCGTGAAGAAGCTCAGGATGCGGTCTGTCGACTCTCTCAGGGCCTTGGCCACCGCGCTGATCCCGTTGTCGCTCACCTCAGAAAGGGCTCGGTGACCGCCCTCGTCCTGCGGCGCAACCTCGAAGCTGTACTTGGGCTTCCTTCGAAGCACGCGACGGGTCCAGTTTTGTTTCTCGACCGGGAACCTGCGAAGGACGTAGTCCTCGCCCTTGAACCCCTTGCCGAGCTTTGCGCTCATTCGCTGCCCATCTGGAAACTTCAGCTCTTGCAGGTGCTCCTGGATCCTGAGCAGGTACGCGTCGTCCAACTCGGTCTCTATCATGCCGAAGAAGCGGGCGAAGGCCTCTGACCTGAAGCTGCCGCCGTGTTCGTCAGCGACTCTTCTGAGGCGCTTGAGTATCCCGAAGAAGAGGTCGAGAGTCTCGACAGAGCCCCGTAGGACTGACTCAGGGCTCTCGGAGAGCCATGGCCAGATCTTCCTCCTCCCTTCTATCGCCTCGACGGAGAGGCCATAGATGCCCCTTACCACCTCAGGATGTTCAATCGAGTCGTTCAGGGCGCGCTGCCTGTAGGCGATCTCCTCCGGACCGTCCAGGCCGACAAGGAGCGCTCGCCGGGCGACGCCAAGAAGAAACGCATCCCCGCGCGCCATCACCTTGAGTAGGGTGTCGAGCGCGAGGTCGCGCGTCAGGTCCTCCGCGTTCGGGGGGAGGGTCGCCTCGGGATTGAAGTCGCCGTCCCTGAACATGAGTCGGACCTTCATCGGGAGAGGCGCCTCTTGACGTACCGTCGGGTCAGTTCGTACTTTTCCGCGATCGCCATCGCGTACGCCCGCCCGTCGGCTGGCTTTCTCACCATCTTGAATGTCCGCTGGGTCGGATTATCAGGTACGACAGAGCTCACCACGCTGACCGTCGCCTCCCCCAACCTTGAGAGCTCGTCGACGAAGGTCACGTAGACACCGATGCATCCGATGTCGATGGCTCGCCGAAGGACTTCCTTGCCCAGGAAGAGAGCGTCACTCGCGGTCGTAGAACTGAAGCCTTCGTTCACGATCATGACGCTGCGGCCTGTGGCCCGCTGGAGCTGGTCGTGTATCCTGATTAGTTCATCCTGGAGCTTGCCTCGGAGGTTCTCGATCTGCTCCTCTTTCTCGAAGTGCGTGAAGATGTTGTCCGACAGGAAGAGCTGGGCCTCCTTCCCTGGGACTGGATAGCCTAGGCGGGCCAGATAGTGGACCTGCCCGAAGGCGCGGGCGAAGGTCGTCTTCCCTCCTTGGTTGGGGCCGGAGACGACAAGCATCCTCTCCCTGCCGCTGAGGGAGAAGTCGTTGCGCACCACGCTCGCGCCCTCGTGGACGAGCCTCAGGGCAAGGGCCAGGTCGAACGTCTCGGTTGCTCTGACCGACTTCGACCGGTCGTCCACCGTCGGATAGCAGAAGTCGAGCCCAGCCGCTTTCATGTCTTGTATAAGCTGCAAGTACGCGAGGTAGAATTGGACCTCCTTGTCGAAGCGGGAGACATTCTTGTCGAGGTATCCCACGTGGGTGCGGCAGTAGGTCGCGAGCTCCCCAAACGAGTCTGGGTAGAGCCTTACGATCATGTCCATGATTCCTTCCTCCACGCTGTTCATGTCCGGGGCATCGCGCCGTAAGCGGTCTCTGACCGCGTATTCGCCCACTTCACCTTCTTGGAATTTCCTGAAGGTCTCTTCGACCTCCGCGCTGTAGTCCGGCTCTCCCCCGTACTTCCCAACGCTTACGAGAAGGCCCCTTATGTGGATCCTGTACCTGACCTCCGAAATCCTTTGCTTCAGTTTCTTCGTGTCCGAAACCAGGGTGACGAATCCCGCAGACGATGTGTAAGACCCAAGGAACCTGATGAGCTCCTGCATGCCCCGTGACTTCGGGGCACTCTTGGACAGCCCGCCAAGCAAGCCCTCCACGCCATCGCAATAGGTGTCGACGGCGTCCAGGAACCAGCTCATCTTCTGATACTCGTTGTGGAGCTTGTCACCCTGGACCAGGCATCGGCGCATCTCGCGCATCCTTTCGGAGAAGGCTTCTACCTGCCCTCGCAGCGGCGGCGACTCAAGGTCCTTCATCACTTCCTGGCGGTAGGCGATGGACTCGGTGTCGCTTAGGGGGCCGCGAAGCAACGGACCCAAATCGTATTCTTCTCGGCCGTGCGTCAGCGCCAGGAAGATTTGGTCTAGATTCAGGTCATGGAAGACAGGGAGCGAGGCTGGGCTGTCTGGTTTCTCCTCCGCCTGGCGACCAAGCAATATGCTGGAGAAGGGCTGCGGACTCGTGGGGCTCTCACCAGATGGAATCCGGCACAGGCAACTCGACGGGCGCCCGCTTGCGCAGCTCTGTCCTGCGTCCTCGGACAACGTGACCTCTATCCAGACCGGTGCCCTCGCGGGTGGCAGGCTCGCCTATCATGTTCTTGATGCGCCCCTTGGACCAGTCTGCGTGTAACCACAGTTACATATATATCCTGCTCCGCCGCACTCCGACGTCCTCTTTGCGGGCCATCAGGGACACGAGGGGATGCAGCCGGCGTTGCGGCGTCTTGGAAGGCGTGGTGCTGGAGTGAGCGGCGCTGTCGAAGGCAGCCCGTTGGGAGGCTGAGCGACGTTGGTCTCCTACTCGGAAGGCGTCAGCGAGTGCTTCAGGGAGCGCGCGGAGAAGGTGTTCGCCAGCTTCAACGACCCGTACGACGTGGCCGTCCAAGACGCGAAGATGATGTGGTTGGCTTGGAGGGGCGACGATAGGTTCGTCCAGGTCCACCTGAGCGACCGAGCGGGGAGCGGCTCTTCCTGGCGATTCTGTCAATATGAGGAGATCCCCGGGCTGACCGAGCTTCATCGCTACCTCGAGGCCAGACCGCTCCAGCATGCGTTCTCAGACCACGTGGTAGCTTCGCTGGTCGTCCTGATGCAGCATGAGGTCGAAGATGGGTCAGGCGTCAGGGTATACGCCGTTCCTGTGGACGCCGAGAAGCCGACCGAAGAGGTCATGCCGGGCGTTTCAGACGCATATGCCAAGGTCAAAGAGGGATTCGAGGTCATAGCGGACTGGCATCAACGGCCGGGGGAGCCCCTCAAGACCAAGAGCATCTCCATCAGGAGCGACCGATTCGTGTTTGCAGACTTCCCACGCCTCGCCTCCAGGACCAGCAGCGGAGCGAAGGGCTGGGCTCGCGTCCTCGCCGACCATGACAAGGCCGACTCGCGGAGAAGACGGAAGTCTCCCCTCGGCTGGGTCCTCTCAAGGTGAGCGAGGCGGCTCCGACCCACCGTAAATGATATAATGGAGTGTAACGGTAGTTACATCCAATCTAGGGTTGGTGGTTGTTGTCCTCACAAGACCGGGACCCTGTGACTGGGCCAGGGAGTCTCGTAGGTGTGCGCGATGCGTAAGAGGCCCGAGCGGGAGACGGCGAGAATCCGGATAAGCGCCGAGACCTACGGGATGCTCGAGGCCGCCTCCAGGTCGATTGGAGAGGGGCCCGCACTCGAGAAGGCGCTAGAACGAGGGATGGAGAGCTACTGGTCACACTACATGGAACAGATGATGAGCGAGGTGGAACGCTCTCGTAGACGCTACGACGAGTGCCGCAAGGACAACAGGACCCTCAGCGGCCTCTTCGAGCAGAACGACGACCTGCGAAGGCTCGTGGCAGACGACGGAGGAGGCGCCACTTGAACGTTCGAGGGTGGTCAATCGGGAGGAAGAGCAAGACGACCGCCGACGAGGCACCGGTCGAGGTAGTGAGCAGGACGGTCGAAAGCGACGGCGTGAGCCTAGAGCTGTCCTTCGGGGAGGAGTTCTGGACAAAGCTGGAAGGCTTCATCGGAGAGAGGATCGGTTTCCTGGGGGCCCGACAAAGGGACGATGCGATCTCTCTCCTTCTGCAGTGGGGCGCGCCCGAAGACTACAAGCCGGCGTCCCTGACGACCGTCGAGAAGTTCGCCATCATGGGGGACTGGTCGTCGCTCCATTGGAAGCTGCATGACTGCTTCAAGGACAACCAAGCCATAGCGATGGGCCTTCGGATACACTGGGAGACGAACAGGAGCCTGAAGAGAAGGCTGGCGGAGCTCAAGGGGGCAGGCGCCGTCCCCAAGAACGAGTGGGACGGGTGGGACGACGATGACCTTGACAGCTTCTACAAGAAGCACGTGTTCGCGAAATGATGCCACGCAGCGTGCGAGCTAGGGAACGAGCGGTCCACAAGGAGGGCCTGGACGAAGGAATCAGAGTCATGGCCGCGGTGGCCGTCATCCGTGGAAGGAAGGTCCTGGCGATCAGGGAAGAAGACGAGCCTCACCGCGGTAAGTGGGTGCTGCCCCAGGGATACGTCGAACGAGGCGAGACGGTTGCAGACGCCGCGAGGAGGGAGGCTCGCGAAGAGTTGGGAATAGAGGTCGAACTGCGCGGCTTGGTGGGGGTATATGACGAAATGATCCAGTCAGAGCGGCGCGAGGTCCACTACATAACCGTCTGCTATCTTGGCAGCATCGCGGACTCCGAGGCGCCCCGTCCCTCTGCCGAAGCCATAGACTCGGCGTGGATAGACCCCAACGTCGGCTCCCGAGAGTCACCGCTCGTCACGAAGCGGATGTTAGAGGATGTCTCGAGGGCCGCCGCTAGGAGGCGTCCGCTCAGCAGGTAGGTCCGGCAGAGGCGCGGAGCACGACCCAACCTAGCGCCAAGTCCATGGCCACGAGGTTCGTCCTTACGCTGGGAATCATGAGCCTCTTCGCCGACTGCACATACGAGGGCTCGCGCTCGATCATCGGACCCTACTTGGGCCTCTTCGGGCTAGGCGGGACGGCCATCTCCATCATCACGGGGGTGGGCGAGCTTCTGGGCTACGGGCTACGGCCCCTTTCGGGCCGTTTCGCCGACACGTCGAGGAAGTTCTGGCCGACGACGATATTCGGATACATCGTGCAAATGGTCGCTGTACCCCTGCTCGCTTTCGCGGGAAACTGGCCGGTGGCGGCGTGGCTGATTATCCAGGAACGCGTGGGCAAGGCCATCAGGAACCCTCCACGCGACGTCATGCTATCTCACGCTGCCAAAGAGATGGGATACGGATGGGCTTTCGGGGTCCATGAAGCGCTAGACCAGACTGGAGCGCTGATTGGCCCCCTGGCGGTAGCTGCCGTGCTGTTGTCAGGCACGGCCATCGCAGACTACCGGATGGCCTTCCTTTACCTAGCGATACCTGCCACCATGATGCTCTGTCTTCTCACGGTCGCCCATCGCGCGTACCCGCATCCCGAGAGCCTCGAAGTCAGTCCGCCTGACCTGAACACAAGCGGCCTCCCCCGCGTCTTCTGGGTCTATCTCTCCGCAGCCATCCTGGTGGGGGCCGGGATGGGTGGATTTCCATTGATAGCCTATCACCTCCAGGTCCAGGGGGTCGTATCGGCAGGGCTAATCCCAGTCTTCTACGCAGTCGCTATGGGCGTGAGCGGCTTAGGGTCGCTCCTCTTCGGGCGGGTCTTCGACAGGGTAGGGATGGGGGTCCTCGTGCCGCTGACGATTTCCTCGGCAGTGGCGCTACCTTTCATCTGGCTCGGCGGCTTCAGCACGTCGCTCATCGGAGTGGCGCTCTGGGGGCTCGGGACTGGAGTTCAAGAGTCTCTCATCCCCGCTGCAGTCGCGCCGATGGTTCCCAGGGAGAGGCGGAGTTCCGCCTATGGCATCTTCACCGCAGGGTATGGCATATCGCTATTCCTCGGAAGCGTGGTGATCGGGCTCCTTTACGCGGTGAGCCTGACATCTCTCATCGTCTTCGGAATGGCCGCTGAATTGGCGGCGATTCCCGTCCTCCTATGGGTGGCGCACGCGAGAGCGAGGCCTGACTGAGAGCCTGTTTCACCGTGATATGGCAGGCACGAGCCTCGTGGAGTACCGATAGCGGAGACATAGGCCAGATGCGCGTCTGTCACGTCTATCCAACTGTTAGTAGACAGACCGAGGTCAGGCGCACTTCAAACTCGGAGTATGGCGGGGCGCCTCATAATGGCGTCTGATCCCGTTTCTCTGGCGGAGGCTTAGGCGTGTACGAGTCGCAGAGCTCGAAGGGGTACATCGGCCTGTCGTACTTTGAGCAGATGCCCATCGTGCTTATCGATAGATAGTTATCGCATGTGAAGCATCTCTTGCGCGCGTCGTCTTCAGTTCTCCGGAACCCTGGCGGGTCCATCTGCGGTAGAACGTTCGGCCGCGCCTTTAAGCCGGCTGCCGGTCGCCGTTCCTTGGATGGAGGGACCGGCTCGAAACTGTTGTAGTCGTCGAACGCTGCGCTCAAGCGTTCGGAGCGCACTCCACCCTCCCCGCAATCGAATGGGAATGGAGGTTATATAGTCCTATAGCTATTGAGCTATGGGATGACGACTACCGTACAGGTGGCCGACGAAACGCGGAGGCTGCTGGAGAAGCTCAAGAATGAGAGGAATCTCGACAGCTACGACCAAGTCATCAGGTGGCTCGTCACCACGGGGACAGGCCACCCAAGGTCGATGTACGGAGCGTCGAAGGGGTCCCAAAGGTTCGAGAGGGAGAGCGAGGATGAGCATCACCCATAGGTCTGTAATTGACACCTTCGCTTGGGTGGAGTACCTGACCGGCTCTGAAGCAGGGGCGAAGGCGAAGGAACGAATCGAATCTCCAGGTGTGATGACGCCGTCGATTGCTCTGACCGAGCTGACAAAGTGGTTTCTCAGGGAAGTCGAAGCGGGGAGGAGGAGCGAGTCAGAGATGCAGGAGCAGCTTTCGTTCGTGGGGACCTCCTCAGAAGTGGTCCCCTTGGACGAAGGCCTGGCGCGGCGGGCAGGAGAAGTGGACTTCCTGATGAAGAAGAGAATCAGGGGATGGCCGATCGCCGACTCGATAATCTACGCAACCGCGAGGCATCGCTCCGCCGAGGTCGTCACCGGGGACCCTCACTTCAAGGGACTGGACGGCGTGTTCTTCCTCGGCCCTGACTGAATGAACCATCCAGGCAGGACTCGGTCGCCCTCGTGCGAACCCCAGCCGACACCTGGGCCACTGCAGGGAGAAATCGCGTCTACCGGGTAGCCACGCCTCGTCCTTATCCGTCCGAATCCTTGGTCTCTCGTTTCAGTCTTGCCAGTATGTATGCGCTGACGATGATGGCGACGGCGAGGGGCGTCAGAACCCACTGATATGGGAACTCGGGGACGCTGGACCCCAAGTCGGGCGTCGTGAAGCTGTACGACGTGATGCTGCTGGTCGTGCTGGTGAACGTGAAGGTGCTTGCGTTCGATAGGGAGCTCTCGACCGAGGAGAGCGTGTAAGAGCCAGTGGCTGTTCCCAAATACTCGTAGGCAGGGACCCCGGTGGAGACGGCTACCTCGCCGTCGCCTAGATATGCCACCCTGAGGTTGTCGGCCGACTCTGCCGTCTCCAGTCCGAAGCCGAAGTATGAAGGGAAGGCGTACATCGTCGGGCTCGAGCCGTTGGCGTAGAACAGCCCCAGCGAGGAGGACATCTGGGTGAACTGCGTCTCCTCGCCGTTCGCCTCCCCTCCGAACACCAGTTCGGTGTCGTAGTAAGAGCCGTCCGGAGTTGTGTTGTTCCCTGAGGTGAAGAAGGAGGCGCTCGTCACGCTCGGGTCGTGGATGGTTGCGTTGTCGAACCACACGTCGGTCTGCGGCGAGACACCTGTCAGCCGGGCGCCGAACTGGACGAGGACGCCCGTCCCAGGCTCCGCCGTGGCGTTCATCATGAGGACCATCTGCATGGGAAGCGTGTACGTCGAATTCGAGCCCTCGTAGGAGTAGTAGTACTGGGTCGTGCCGTCTTGCTGGTAGGTGCCAACCGAGCCTCCGCCCCCCTCCGATGTGACCGACTGGTTGGAGAGGTAGCCGGTCGTGCTTGCGTTCCAGAGGTTGTCAGACATGGCGATCTGCCTGGCCGATGTCACGAGGTCAGGGGTGTTCTGGCACCAGTAGACCTGGCTCTGCCCGCCGGCCTCGTTCACCAAGAGCATCGAGTTCAACTGCAAGGTGATCCCCGACGGGTTGGAGCCGACTGACGTCGCGGTGGAGTTGTACGCCCCTATCCTGGAGATGGAGGCGACTCCTATCACGTCGGTCGAGCTGACCGAGTAGGGAGAGTCGATGCCCGAGACGTTATAGAGCCCGAACGAGGCGATCCCGGTCGGCTCAGGAGGTCCGAGGTAACCCTCGACGAACGGGTTGTTGGGGTATACGGTCAGCGAGACGGTCACATTGGCCTGCGAGCCATACGCGTAGACGAGCACCTGATACGAGCCGGGGGCGACGCGCAAGGTCTGGCTGGAGTAGGTGCCGTTGTAGGAGGCTATCGAATTCGAGACATCGCCGTTGCTGTTGTTGAAGTCCTGGAACTGGAGTTCGGTCATGAAAGCTATGGAGACAGGCACGTTGCTGTACAGGGAGTACTGCACGGTCGAGGAGTTGTCGTAGGTGTCCACAGGTATGTTATCGTAGTAGCCCGACGGCAGAACGAGCGAGGACGTGAGAGACCCAGGTGGAGGCGACGTTCTGGGCACGGGCAGGCCCGACGAGTGGAGCAAGAGCGCCAGCATGAGGATGCAACTCAGACGGGCTGGATTCATGATACGAAGATGGAGACCTCGGCGCTGTCGTATAACTTTCACCCCGCACTCTCCAAGAGTCCCACGCGATTTCTTCCCAGAAATTGCGAACCGGGGTGATTCCTACGAACGCACGATCAATAGGCCGAGAGCATCCGCTGAGATCCCAGATCAGCCGAATCCATGGGTGAATGTGAAGCTTGCTGAAGCTACGACTACGCCTGTGTTGGCATCGCTCACGACGACAGCACCCGACGACGTGGTCGAGATGGTAAGGGTCGTACCGCTCGGGATGGCCCCTGAAGATGTTGCGACGAACTGGTCTGTACTAGAACATGCCGTGTACGGGCCTGAGCCTGTCTCGAAGCAGTAGTTGTACGTGCCTGACAGGGCATATCCTGAGCTCGAAGTCTGCAATGTGACGGTAGTCCCGCTGGCACCGGACGTGGGGTTAATCGAAAGAGTGGCAGTGGTCACGGTGAAGCTGGCCGACGTTGCGACGACTCCCGAGGCCACGCCGCTGACCACGATTGCGCCTGACCCGGCGGAGGCGGATGCGATAGTGAGCGCCGTTGAGCTTGGAATCATCCCGGCAGCCGTC
>JASHVT010000033.1 GCA_030039515.1 Nitrososphaerales archaeon | reverse complement strand
GGGCGAGCCATGTATCTTTACGAAGGCGAAACTTGGCCGAGCGGCCTCTTGCTCGGCCCTTTCGATAAAAAACGCTCTTTGTTGAACTGAAATTCGTCTCTCTGTAGCCCTAATGCTTTCTCCGTAATGTCGGATAGCCTCTTCGATTCCTCCGCTTGTCTTTGCATCTGTTCTGTCTGCCTCGCCATCTCCTTTCGGGTCGAGCGCGTGTAAAGCAGGGCCATTATCGATAGGGCTGTGGGGATTATAACCGCAAGATACGGGCCGAATTGGACAAGGAACCCAGACCCGTTTGCTGTCTGTGTGCTCGTAGTCTGAGATTGCAACGGGATAGCGCTCGCTAAGACCGCCGCAAGGACTTGCACGTTGTTCCTCCGCTTCGGGGTTATTTGAAGCGTGGCTGTTAACTCCCGAGGGATGGGAGAACTCGGAGAGGCCTTCCCGCGAGAAGTTACCAGAACCCGCGTCATGCTCGGCCAAGGTCGACAGGCTACCCTCGCCTCTCCGACGCTATTCGAAGGGCTCCGTCTCTTCTGAGAGGGCCTTCAGGTCCGCTCCGAACCCCCACATCTCGGCCAGGACGTCGGCGTCCTTCTCACGGCGCCCCGAGGCCTCCGGGCCGACGAATTCGTTCAGCCAGACGTGGGCTATCTCATGAGCCATCACGCCCGTCACCGCCCTGTCTGACAGCCTGTCCATCAGTCCCGTGTAGAAGGTGATCGTGCGCTTCCTGGAAGGCGTGGCCGAGCCTCGCGAACGGAATCCACTCACCTCGAAGGTGGTGAGCCCCGCGAGGCCTGGCATCCGCCCTCGCCTCCCGAGCCTGACGGTCACCCCTGGCACGACCGAGTCGCCCGCACCGATGCGCCTGATGCAGGCGTCGAACAAGCGCAGGTAGCGAGGCTCTTCCATCCGGACGTCCGCTGAGGAGAGGATTTTCAAAGCGATGAGCCGGGTTCACTTCCTGACCTGCGACGACGTGCCTCCCTCAGCTTGGCGCCCCGAAGGCGCCAGACGTCTTCGTCATGGGCAGACCCTCACGCGTCAGCATGCTGCGCCGGCTGGCCGAGCTTCTTCAGCAGACTGATGTATCTGGGATCATCCCTCAGCCTGTCCAATTCAACTTCGTTCTGCATGTCGGCAGCGCTTAACGAAGAATTGATGTTCGAGAGGCACCGGTCAAGCCACTCGAACCCCTTGTCGTCCTCCCCCAGGAAGAAGTACATGCTCGCGATGCCGAGGGCGCTCGTGCCGTAGATCCTCCCGTATTGAGCCTCGACCTCGGGGAGGAGCCTCCTGACCTTCTCCTTGTCGCCCATGTAGTAAGCCATCTCTGCCTCGACCAAGACCCCGATGTCCGGATTGAACGGTCTGCCCGCTTCGACGACGGCAGCGTACTCCCGCTTCATCTCATCGAAGAGCTTCAGTTCGCCATACGTCGACGCCACGGCCCAACGGGTGCTGGATCCCCCTAGCTCGACCGCCCTCTTGAACTGCTCCAGAGCCCTCGGATAGTCCCTCCTGTCCTGGTAATAGTGCCCGATGAGGTAACAGATTATCGGCGACAGGGGGTCGAGCTCCGCGGCCTTCTGAATCTGCTCCAATTCCTCGTCCCACCTCATCTGATCGTGGAGCATCAGATAGTACCAGTGATGGGCACTCGCATATCCAGGTTTGAGCTCTATCGCCTTCTTGAACTCCTCCTCCGCGCTTGGATAGTCGCGTCTCGAGGTGAGGATCGTGGCCTTCGTCGCGTGTGCTTCCGCCAGGTCCGGATCCAGCTCCAGCGCCATGTCGACCTGCGCCTCCGAACGCTTCAGGTTCGCTTCAACTTCCATGTTGAACTCGCAGAGCTTGTGATAGCAGTCCGCCTGACCAACGTATCCTAGGGCAAAACTCGGGTCCTCTTTGACCGACTCTTTGAAGCACTCGAGAGCCTTGGTGATGTTGTCTACCATGTTCTGGGCGGCCCGCTGGCTCCAGTAAGACCTCCCCTTGAGGTACATTGTGTAGGCAGCCGTGTTTTCGGTCGGCTTCTTCGTTATCCGCCTGTCCTCGGGCGAGAGTATCCTCACTCTGAGGGCCTCCGAGACCTGCCTCGCCACGTCGCTCTGCACTGCGAAAACGTCGTCGAGGTTCCTGTCGTAGTTCTGCGCCCAGACGTGCCTGTCTCCAGCGACATCTATCAACTGGGCCGTCACGCGTATCCTGTTCCCCGCCTTCCTGAAGCTCCCTTCCAGCACGGAGCCGACCTTGAGCTCCCGCCCGATCTCGTCCACCTTCTTCGTCGTCCCCTTGTATCCCATGACCGACGTCCGCGAGATGACGCTGAGCCCGCTTATCCCCGCGACCGTCGAGATGATCTCTTCAGTAATCCCGTCGGCGAAGTACCCGTCGTTGGGGTCAGGGCTGAAGTTCGCGAACGGCAGGACAGCGATCCTGCGCTGGTCCAGCTCCCGGGCGCCTGCCGTCTCTTCCCATGGGGGGACGACCCTGAAGACCTCTACCGGCTCAGCGATGTTCTTCAACGTCCTCTTCCCTAGGCTCTCCATCGGGAGCTCGAACTTGTTCTTGACCTGATAGTACACCTGCTCGGAGACGCAGATGCCTCCCGGCTCCGCGAGAGGCTCGATCCTCGAGGCGAGGTTCACCGCGTCGCCATACACGTCGTTCTGACTGTGGATGACGTCGCCCACGTGGATTCCGATGCGCAGCTGTATCCTCCTCTCGGGCGGCCTGCCGGAGTCCATCTCCCTCAGCGACTGTTGGATCTCGAAGGCGCACCTGATGGCTTCCAGCGCGCTCGCGAACTCGATCAGAAACGCGTCTCCCATCGTCTTCACCTCCTTGCCGTCGTGCTTCGGCAGGAAGGGCCTCACGACCTTCCTGTGCTCTTCGAGGACCTGCATGGCGAGGGCCTCGTTCCCCTGTGTCAGCGAGGTATAGCCCACGATGTCGGTAAACATGATGGCCGCGAGCCTCCTCTCACCGTCTGCCAATCTGATCACACGAGAGATTTGACACATGATAAAACGATTGCCCAAAGCCAGGTCCAGGCTATTGGCGAATTCTGAGCGTCCAGGCACTGGGAACGAGCCGGCCGGCAGGACGGACTGCCGTGCTCAGGAGGCTGCCCAGAGAACGGATTTATCACCGAACCAGTCAGAGGCCTCAGCCACTTGCCTCAGGGACAGCGCACGCTCGCCGCGATAATGTTCACCGATGTCGTAGGCTACACTGCGATGACCCACGAGAACGAGTCCGCCGCCCTGGACAGGCTCGAGGACCACAGGAGGCTGATACGCCCGATCCTCGCGAGCCATGGCGGCCGCGAGGTCAAGACCATCGGCGACGCGTTCCTTGTCAGGTTCGGGAGCGCCCTCGACGCGACCCTCTGCGCGGTCGCCGTGCAGACCGCGATGAACGACAGGAGGCTTGCTACCGGAGACAGGCTCACAATCAGGATAGGGATCCACGTGGGGGACGTCATCGAGAGCCAGGGAGACGTCCTCGGGGACGCCGTCAACATCGCCTCGAGGATAGAGCCTTTGGCGGAGCCAGGCGGCGTCTGCGTCTCCGAGCAGGTCTACGACCAGGTGAAGAACAAGGTCCCCTACCTTATGCTCAAGCTCCCTCCCAGAGAGCTGAAGAACGTGGGCGAGGCGGTCGACGTGTACAAGGTCGTCATGCCCTGGGAAGGTCGCGAGAAGGTGCCAGAGGCCGCGAGGTACCCCTCCACAAGGATCGCCATCCTCCCGTTCGCGAGCTTCAGTTCCGATCCCGAGGACTCGTTCTTCGCCGACGGCGTGACCGACGAA
>JASHVT010000032.1 GCA_030039515.1 Nitrososphaerales archaeon | reverse complement strand
GAGGATTTAACGCAGACGCCGCTCTCGCGGGCGCGAGCCGTGAGCCGCGGGGGAGGCCCTTCATCCTTTTGTAGTTCGCGCCCCAAGAGCCCCACGACACCTCTTGTGCGGCATAGGCGGGTGCGTCGGCGAGGAAGCAACCTCCGAGCTGGTCCGAAGGATGGGGGACCTGATCAGGCACCGGGGCCCAGACGACTACGGAGAGTACGTCGATGGAAGGGCCTCCTTCTTCGCCGCCCGGCTGAGCATCATCGACCTCGAAGGGGGCCATCAACCGATCTTCAACGAGGACGAGACCATGGCCATAGTGTTCAACGGCGAGATATACAACTTCATGGAGATCAGGGGCGACCTCGAAGCGAAGGGGCACCGCTTCAGGACTAGGTCAGACACCGAGGTCATACTGCATGGGTTCGAGCAGTATGGGACCAAGATATTCTCGCTGCTCGACGGCATATTCGCCGTGGCGATCTGGGACATCAAGAGGAAGAGGCTCGTCCTCGCGCGCGACCGCGTCGGAGTCAAGCCGCTCTACTACGCGAGGACCAAAGGGGGGGACCTCGTCTTCTGCAGCGAGATCAAGGGCTTCCTCGCCCATCCTGGTTTCCAGCCGGAGGTGAACCGCGAGGGGCTCTACTACCTCATTTCCCTTTACTACGTGCCATTCGGGCTCACCCTCTTCTCGGGGGTCTACAAGGTTCCCCCGGGAGCCTTCTACGACTCCGAGTCCGCGACTGTCGCTCAGTACTGGTCTCCTCCTGGGGAGGTACGCGACTCCGCGCCAGATCCCGGCGTGGTCCGCGACGCGCTGGAACAGTCGGTAAAGAGGCAGCTGGTCTCTGACGTGGAGGTCAGCTCCTTCCTGTCCGGGGGGCTCGACTCCTCGACGGTCGTCGCATTCGCTTCAAAGCACTATCCTAACAAGCTCAAGACGTTCTGCATGGGCTTCGGCCACGACGACGACGAGCTGGACGACGCGAGGAGGGTGGCCGAACACTTCGGGACAGACCACCGAGAGTTCACGATCTCAGGCGGCGAGATGCTCGAGCTCTACCCAGACATGATCTGGCACTCGGAGCAGCCCAAGCTCAACACCTACAGCTGGTTCGTAGATCAGTTCGCGAGCAAGTACGTGAAGGTCTGCCTGAGCGGGAACGGTGGCGACGAGCTCTTCTTCGGATACCCCACGTCTTCGAGGTACTCGTCATTCATGAGGGCCCAGAGGCTCATGAAGGTCCCAGGCGTATCGCTTCTCGCGCCCCTTGCGACCGGGAAGCGGAGGAGCGTGTTGTCGAACGTAAGGGACAGGACGCGCGCCTATCTCACGATCGTCTCGCCCGTCTACTCGTCCGCCGGCGACTCGGTCTTCTCCTTTCCCGTAGCCGAGGACAGGGCGCGCCTCACCGAGAGCATGCGGAAGTCATTCTTCAGCAAGTCCGACGTCGAATTCGTGCAACAGGCCGCCTACGCGGAGTTCAGGACGAAGCTGCCTGACGACTTCCTCTCGATCGAGGACTCGATGTCGATGGCCCACTCCCTCGAGGTGAGGGTTCCGCTCTTGGACAACCAGTTGACCGACCTGATGCTCCCCGTGCCCTACCGATTCAACTATGAAGATGGCGTCGGGAAGGTGCTTCTGAGAAAGGCCATGTCGGGGATCCTGCCCCGCGAGTGCTTCAGGAAGCCGAAGCACGGCTTCAGCCTGAACATCGTCAACTGGTGGTCGGGCGAGTTCGGAGAGGAGATCAGGAGGGTGCTGTCTGACTCTACGGCGGTGAAGGAATACTTCGACGTCGAGGCTCTTAGGAGGCTGATGCCCACGGCGAAGGAGTCCTACGGCGCTGTCTCGGTCCTGTGGCATGTCTACGCATTCCACCTGTGGCACGGCCTGTTCTTGGAAGGTGGAAGGGAGAGGATCAGGTCCTCTGCCCCCAGGCTGGCGAGCTGACATCCTGTTCAACCTGAGTCGCTTCTGACCCGAGGCAGCGCTTTACCGGCGCACAGGAGAGGGTTCGCTTCAGGGCGTGGGAGTCATGAGATTCCGCCCGACTCCGCAGTAGACGAACCCCAGGGCGATCGCCGCTGCGGGGTCGACGACGTCCCAGGCGTCCACTAAAGCTGCCCTCTTGCCCGCCGCCTTTGAGAGGGCCGACAGGTCGAGGCTCCTGAATTCGGTGTGGGCCGTCCCCAAGACTATGCAGTCGGCTCCCCTCGAGGCCTCGAGGGCGCTGGATGCTATCCTGTGTCCGAGCACGGTCTCCCCCTTGTACATCGGGTCGTAGACGGACACCAGCGCGCCCCTTTCTCCGAGCCTGCTGATGGCCCTCTCGACGGGCGTCGACTGGACGTCTCTGACGTCGGGCTTGTATGCTATCCCTAGGACCGCAACCTTCGACCCCTTCACCGTCCTTCCGATCGCATTGAGCGCCTCGGACGTCAGTTCGACGACGTGCTCCGGCATCCTGTCGTTGATCTCCCTCGCCATCCTGACAAGGTAGGGTATGTTCCCCACCTTCAGCCCCTCTGCTATCATGTAGTAGGAGTTGGAGGGCAGGCAGGGGCCCCCGACGCCCACCCCGGGGTAGTGGGGGACGAAGTTGTATTTCGTCGCGCACGCGTCGATCACCTCTCTCACGTCGATCCCCAACTCCTCGAAGAGGAGCGCGAACTCGCTCGAAAGGGCGATGTTGACGTCTCTGAATATGTTCTCCGTAAGCTTGACGGCGTTCGCTGTCTTAGGGGACGTGACACGAAGCGGCGCGACCCCGAGGGCGCCCTTGTAGAGCTCTGCGACAGCGGCGGCGCACGCCGGCCCTGTGGCCCCGACTATCCGGGTGAGCGTCCTCATGTCCTTTAGGATCTTCCCAGGATTCGACCTCTCCGGGCAGCTCGCCAGGCCGAAGTCGGCTGTCGCAGCGAGCCCCGACTCCTTCTCCAGTATTGGGCAGATCAGGTCCTCGACTATCCCTGGACCAACGGTGCTTTCAATTATGACCACCATCCCTCTCCTCAGGTTCTTCCCCAGGTCCCGGGACGCCTGGGTGATCGCGGTGTAATCGGGGCTCTTCCCCTGGTCTACCGGAGTAGGGACGCAGATTATCGCGAACTCAGAGCGGTCGAATGCCTCCTTTGACGAGCCGGTCGCCCTCAGCGCGCCGCCGCCATGCTTCTTCACGAGCTCCCCGAGGCCTGGCTCGTCCACGAATCTGCATCGCCCGGAGTTCGTCTCCTTCACC
>JASHVT010000031.1 GCA_030039515.1 Nitrososphaerales archaeon | reverse complement strand
CACAGCCACTTCGACCACGTCTCTTCCATCACGGAGCTGGCGCGGGAGCTCGAAGCTGAGACGGTGGCTCACATGGACGCGCCGGTAGACTGCGACATCAGGGTGGGCGGCGGCGCGGAGCTAAAGCTAGGTAGGACCAAGGTGCGGGTCCTTCACACACCAGGCCACACCCCGGACAGCATCTGCATGTACGACGGACGAGAGGTGTTTACGGGCGACACCTTGTTCGTCGGAACCATCGGGAAGTTCGAAAGAGAGGACGCAGAGACAATCTTCAAGAGCATACACGACGTCATCATGAAGCTCCCGCCTAGCACGGTCATGTATCCTGGCCACGACTACGGCGAGGTGAAGAGCAGGAGCTTGGGCGAGGAGGCCAGCGCTAACCCGTTCCTCATGGCGCCGGATCTCCGGAGCTTCGTCTCGCTCTTCGGCTAAGGAGCGCGCCGAGAAGCTCGAGAGAGACGTTACCACCGCTCACCACAAGCACGACCTTCCGGGATCTCTGGTTCCTCAGCGGCCCCCTCATCGCCGCGAGAGGGGATGCGCCAGCGGGCTCCGCCAAGACGCGCGCCTTGCTCAGCAGGTCGAACATCGCTTCCTCAATCTGCTCGTCTGTCACGAGCCCGATCTTGTCGACGTACCTCATGCTTGCCTCGAGAGTCAGGCGACCAGGCATCGAGGCCTGCATCCCATCGGCTATCGTCGCCTTCGGGTCGACCCTGAGCCTTCTGCCCTTCCGGACCGACTCGTACATCGACGGTATGGCGACGGTTTCCGCTCCGAAGACCTTCGGCTTCTTCAAGGACTCCTTTATGGCGAGCGCGATCCCACCGATGAGCCCTCCTCCGCCTATCGCGACGACCGCCGCGTCCAAGTCGGGGAGCTGCCTCGCTATCTCAAGACCGCACGTTCCTTGCCCGGCGATGACGTCGGGGTCATCGAAGGCGTGGACGAACGTCAGGCCGCGCTTCTCGGCGACCGAGAGCGCGTTCGAGTAGGTCTCGTCGTAGCCCGACCCCGACTTGATCACTTCTCCCCCCTGCTCGAGGATGGCGCCGAGCTTCTGCGGATTCACGTTCTCAGGGACGCATATTGTGGACTTGATTCCGAACAGCCGGGACGCATAAGCGATCGCCAGCCCGTGGTTACCCGAGGAGGCCGTGATGACCCCCCTCCCCGCCTCAGACCCGGACAGCGAAAGGAGCTTGTTGATCGCACCCCGGATCTTGAAGACACGGATGGGGTGGAAGCACTCCAGCTTCAGGTGGACCTCCCTGCCAAGGAGTTCGGAGATGCCAGGGGAGAACTCGAGCGGGGTCGGAGCCACGTACTTTCTTATGCGAGACTCCGCTGCTTCCACGTCCTTCAACTTGGGAAGGCGACTTTCTGTCAGCTGAACCACTTCTCCAAGGACTCGGTCTGGGACGGCTGGGCCGTCTTCACCCGGTTCAGGGCTGACTCGACTCGTTCGCGCGAGAAGGAGTGGTCACCCACCAGGAAGGAGGTCACCTTCTGTCTGTCGATGCTCCCCCAGGCAGGGGTCACCCCCTTCAGGGCCGGCGCGTGGAGGTAGAACTCCCTGATTTCCTGATACCTCACCACGGCCAGCTTGTCTCTTAGATCTGGGATGTCCTCCAGCCTCTCGTACTTCTTGAGATACTTCAGGGCCGTGACCGGCCCCACTCCTTCGAACCCGTCGGGGTTGAAGTCGGTGCCAAGCAGGATCGCGAAGTCGATCAGCTGGCTGCGGGTCAGCCCTGTTGCAGAGAGCGTGCCAGCCAGGGTGATCCGCTCCGGCACGACGTTGATGACGATGTTCTTGCTCGGCAGCCTCCTCTTTCCAGATATCGTCACGTTCCTCACGAGCACCGGCGCGCCGAACACCACCGAATCGTGGTCCTGCGACGCCACCGCGTTCACCGTCCCTTCAGCCGCCATCAGCGCGGCCTGAGCTTCGCCCTCCGAGGGCGCGTCGACCCAAGGGATGCCCATCGCATCGAGAAGCTCCTTGGCGTCGGACACCATGTCGCGTCTGAGGACGGTCGAAGCCTCGGCGTACTTCCGCGCCTGAGGCATGTCTCCCGCCTGGAGCGCCCTCAGGTACTGGTCCTTGGCTTCCCTGCGCTGCTCGGACCTCCTCTGTATCTCCTCCGCCTTGAGCTCCGGGGGCTTGCCGTCGAACACGTAGACGAGCTTCATCCCCAGCTCGAGGAGGTTGACGTTCCTGTAGAACAGGCCGGAGATGTGCGATGTGACCCTGCCCTGAGAGTCCTTCAGGTGCCCCCCGTCCATCCCCCTTATGATGGCAAGGAACTGGTAGAGGGTATTGTAGCCGTCCACCGCCAGTTTCCAGCCTGCGATGTCTTCGAGCCTTATCTTCTCGCGCGGGATCGAGTCGCCAAAGTCGACTCCCAACGGTCCCTCTCCGGAGTCAGCCCGGTTTTATCCTTACTCGCTGATCTTAGGCATCCGGGGCTCTTCCGCGGTCTTCTCCACTACCTCTACCCTGCGCTTCTCCTTCGAAACCCAGCGGACAGTCACGAGCCCAAGTATCTCAAGCTGCATGAGGACCTTGTCCAGCTCGTCCGGGGAGCACCTCGTCCCGTTCTTGTTCAGAACCTCGAGCAGCTCGTCGTCTGTACCGCTCTTCTTCTGCTGGAGCCATTCGTAAGCCGCGTATCTTAGAGGATATCGCATGAGGTTTCACTCGTCCGAGAAGCGTCAGCCCTGTGTTTGCCCGGCGAGTATAAAAGGTCTGTCGGTTCTCCTTGCATATGACAGGTCTGCCTACTGCTTAGGCGGGAGCCTGCTGGACATCCTGCTCACTCCCTGCAGTTCATACTGGCCCACGAGCGGTGCCTTAGAGACGGCCTCCTCCACCTTGTCAACCATCCCGTCCTCCTCCGGGGCCTCTACGTCGACGATGAGCGCTACCAGCCCGAAGGCTATCGGCTCCTCCCTGTGCCCCCTCACTCTTACGCCGCTTGGAAGAGCCCTCGAGACAGAGTCGACTATCTTCTGCGGTTCCGTGGTTGTGTCCTGAGGCAGGACCTTCAGTCTGATGACGTACGATCCCATCGGAGCTCGCCTATGGCCCTTCGAAGCCGCAGCTGCCGCACTTGTAGTGGCGCGAGAACTTCCTGCATTTCTCGGAGCGCCATATGAGGGTCTCGTGGCAGTTGGGGCAGTAGAACTTGACCGCCCTCTCTCCTGGCTTGACGGGCCTGTTGCAAGAATTGCACAAGGGGAGCGTCACCGTGCCCTGAGACATTTCTGAAGCGCCCCTCGCTCGCCGGCAGATATAGGTTGCTGAGGTCTGGCTATCCGATTAGCGATCTGATCTCCGCCGAGCCTACGACCTTGGCCATGCGCAGCACTCCCTGTATCCCCAGGGCGCCCAGCAGCGCCGAGGCGTGGAAGTCGAAGTCGGAGCTTGAGAGCTTTGAGACCAGCCTCGGGGTGGCCAACACGTCGGCGAGGGCTTCGATGTCCTTGTTGGAGAGCTTTTCGAAGACCCCCCTGAGCCTCTGCATCGCGTTCATCTCTTTCTGGAAGATTGACTCCCACTCCCGCCTGTAGTTCCCCAAC
>JASHVT010000030.1 GCA_030039515.1 Nitrososphaerales archaeon | reverse complement strand
AAGGCTCCTGTGCCCAGGATGCTCGACCAAGGTACGGGGACTCTGGGCGTCAGGGTCCCCGGTCTGAAGGAGGCCCTGGAGCTGATAGGGGCCTGCGGCGGCGCGCTGGTCGGGACGAGCGCCAACCTCTCGGGAAGGCCATCGTCGCGAACCGCCGCAGAGGCGCAGGAGCAGCTGGGAGACTCGGTCGACATGATCTTGGACGGGGGCCGCCTCGGAGGGATGGAGTCCACCGTCGTCCAAGTGGCCGGGCGCGGTGTCATCGTTTTAAGAAAGGGAATGGTCAGGGTGAAGGCAGGAGAGACGAAGTGAACCTCGTAGTGACGTCTGCAAAGGGGCTCGAGGCAAGGGCCTCGGCCGAGTTCAAGGAAGTCGCACTGCTTTCAGGGGCACGCAAGTTCACGATAGAGCGCTCGCCCTACGACGGGCTCATCGAGGTGGAGGCCGAAGACGCGAAGAGCCTCGTGTCGTTCATCAGGGAGTATGTGAAGGCCGAACCGTTCAAGGTGAGGTTCATGATGAGGCTGATACCGATAGACAGGGTCGTGGACACGAAGCTCGAGGACATCGTAAAGGCCGTCAAGGACCTGTCAGCTTCGATCGGGCCCTCGGAGTCGTTCAGGATCACCATCGAGGCCCGCGACTCCCCCTACTCGGACAAGCAGCTTATCGAGGCGATAGCAGACGCGGTCGACAGGAAGGTGAGCCTCGACTCCCCGGACAAGATAGTCCTTCTCGAGATCTTCGGGGAGTACGCAGGCATAGCCGTGGCTGCGCCTGATGACATCGTGAGCATAGCCAGGCTGAAGAGAGCGACCTAGGCCCTCGTAGCGTTCAGCAGCGCCGCCGCCTCGACCTTCAGGAGGTCGCCCTCGGAGAGCCTGGTCCCCTTCATGCCCTTGCCTCCCAGGCCGACATTCGGATCGAGCCTCGAGCGAGAGCCTGCGACGAGGACGAACCTTGAGCCTTTCACCGACCCCGCCTCGCCTATCGCCCTGGAGATCTGAGTCGTCCCCGCCAGCCTCAACAGGAAGTCCATCTCGGGCCTCCTGGCGAGCAGGTTCCCTGTCTCTCCCGCCATGAGCGTCTGGGCGCCGATCAACTCGACGAAGCGCGCGTTCCTCGCGGCCCCGGAGCGCGCGGTCTGGACGAACCCATCCTTCACGAGAAGGGCAGCCCTGGCCTTCTCAGAGTCGGGGTCGGCAGACGACGCGTAGACGTACGAGCCTACTTCGAAGCGCAAGCTCCTATCCGCCGTGCGAGAAAGGTATCAGGACGACGCTGTCACCGGACTTCAAAACCCTGCCGCCCGAGGCCGGCACGAACGCCTCCCCATCCTCCACCATCACGAGCGTGTTATACTTCGTGAAGCCAGGGTCGTCCCTCCCGGTCAGAGCCCGCAGCTCATCGACCAGCTGCGCCGAGTCTACCTCGTCGCGTTCGACTACGAGTTCCTTCCTTCCGACGGCCGTCGCGATGTGGCCGACACACCTTACTCTGATCATCGCGCGCCAAGCAGGAGCAGTCTTTCCTTATACCTTCTTCCCTCGTACACCGAGCTCGGCGGGAGTATCCTGCCGCCTGGCTGCCTGGCCATCGCGTCGAGCCTCGCGCTGCGGCCCGACCTTATCTCCTCTAACGGTATGTTCACTGCCACCGGCCTCGGGTCGACAGCGTGCATCGACGTCTTGCATGGGAAGAGGTTGCCTGTGTTCGCCGCCTCCACCACGTCAGCCTTGTCGAGCTTCTCGACGAGGAGAACGACCTTCTGGCGGTCTCTAAGCTCTGCCTGGAGCTCGTCCTCTGACACGAAGGTCCTCCTCATCCCGCGAGCCTCCGCCCCCCCGTCCAAGCGCCGCACTATGCCGAAGCCTCCGTCCAAGCCCATCCTCCCCTCTGGCATCATGGCGACGTCCCCGTTCATCACGGCTACCCCGGCGCCCTTGACGCTCAGCTCTTTGACGGCGCTCTGGGGCGTGAGCTCCCTAGTCAGGCCTGAGTCCTTCGCAAGCCTCGCCAGCCCTTCCCAGCTCGGCCCGGAGTAGACCCGTCCCCATCGGCTGATGGTCGTCGCTCCGGAGCCGTAGTCCAGCGAGCAGCAGACCACGTTCCTGAGCCCCATCCTCTTGAATGCCTCCAGCCTGTGCATCCCGTCCAGTACGGAGCCGGTGCGGGTGTCGGCGAGAACGGGGTCCTTCTGGACGCCCTCCCTGGCGCAGTCTCTTGCCAAGTCGTCGACGTGAGCCGGGATGGTCTCCTCGTGGGGTCGCAGAGAGTCCAGCTGTCTCAATTCCAAGATGAACCCTGAGCTCTGCAGGGCCAAGTCTCCTACGCCTGTTCTTCGGGGGCCGGAGCGCTTTCCTCTGTGACCGCGTCCTGCTTCAGCGACTTCGCGATGTATCCCGCTATCCTGTTCCTGAGCTGCTTTGACGACACTATCGCCAGGTCTTCCAGGGCCTCCTTGTTCTTCTCGAAGTCGGTGCCGAAGACCTCCGGATGCCTAGAAATCATGAGCTCCGAAAGCCTCCTTGTCCTGTCCAAATCCTGCCTCCCCCGAATTCATCTGGTGATTAACCTTTGCCGAGGTGCAGGTATCTCTCGGCGTTCTCTTCGCACTGCAGGCGGGTCTCCTCGAAGGTGGAACGTCTGACCCTTGAGAGCTCGAAGACCACCGTGGGGACGAGGAAGGGGCCTTGCGACCCGTCGAGGGGCCTGAAGCTCACTGGAGCGTCGGTCTCGGTGAGCAGCCTGTCGCCATCGAATGCGGCCGCAATGCGCCTCAGCCCCTTGGACTGCGTGATGGCAGGACCGAGGGAGACGTAATAGCCCCTGTCCCGGACCGTGCCGAGGAGCCGTTCGCTCTCGAACCAGTGCATGAGGACTGAGACCAGCTCGTAGCGGCCAAGCGCGTCCAAGCATTCTGTCTCTGCCCCCCGAGAGTGGACCTGGACCGGCTTGCGTGCCCTTTCCGCGTACCCCAGCTGTTCTTCGAAGATTCTCAGCTGGTCCCGAGTTGACCCGGAGTATCGGGGGTCCAACCCTATCTCACCTATCCCCGCGGCGACCGTCATCACGTCCTGTACCCAGGAGGCGTCGTCTCCCTTTGCCTCGGAGGGGTGCACCCCGATGAAGGGGACGACTGTCTTGGGGAACAGCTTCGAGAGCTCCAGCGTCTTCATGGAGGTAGCCCTGTCGATGCCTGCGGAGAGCAGCGCGGTCTCGTTGAACTCCATCAGAGAGACGATCTGGTCGGGACGCCGGCACTCGCAAAGATGGAGGTGCGAGTCGTAGAAGCGCATGAGGCGCCCTACCAACTCTGATATTTCAGCCCACTCGTCGTGCTCGAAACGCAAAGCTGAGCGCAAGGGTGCTCCGGCGCGTTTTTTCTCCCGATTTCCCGAATAGGGGTGTTGCTGGGCTCGCCCGAGCCGAAAATGGCACGCAGAGCACGCAAAAACAGCCGAAGGTTTTTAAATAACCCCTATACGTTGGAATAGGCGATGTCCAATTCTGAGTTCGGCCTTGCAGCCGTCTACAGGGTAATCAAGAAGGCCGGCGCCGAAAGAGTGGGAGACGACGCCGCGATGGAGCTGAGGGCGGAGCTTGAGAGCGTAGGGTTGCAGATTTCGAAGACTGCAGTAGAACTGGCCGCTCACGCCGGCAGGAAGACGGTCAAGCCTTCTGACATCAAGCTCGCGGCCAAGTCGGTCCTGAAGCAGAACGCATAGCGGGTCGGGCCAAGTCCTCCCTGCCACGGAACAGCTGCTCAAGTAGGCGAGGCCAACCTGGGCTCCGAAGGAGGAGCCTCTACAGCCACCTGCGCGTCTCTTTCTTGTAGGAAGAGTAGGACTCGCCGAACTGCTTGGCCAGTGTAGCCTCTTCTCGCGAAACCTGCCGGTTGAGCGCCGCGAACATCGCCACAAGGAAGACGAGCATGAGCAGGTTTGCCTCGATCAGAAGGGCGCCGAGGCCGGTCAGCAGGATTCCTAGGTATGCCGGGTTCCTGGAGTGACGGAACACCCCGTCCACCACTAAGGTCCCTGGGACGTGACTCCACTGCACGTTCCGGTTCGAAGTGAGCAGCCGTCTGAGCGCCAGGTACCTCAGTGAGAACCCGAGGACGACCAGCGCCGACCCCGCTGCGACGAGGGGGAGCGTTTGCACGACCGCGAGGCCGAAGGCGGCGCTCAGCTTGACTGAGACTAAGAACAGACCCAGGACTATGACGAGCCATGCCACCGTGAGGCCCAGTGGCGAAGCGTTCACCTGGTTGCGCACGCTCATCCCAAGCCTCCGTATGCGAGGTACATAGATAACAGGAACGGATGGAACTCCGGCAGAGCGAAGGCTCCAAGACCGCCGCTTGGACCCTTGTGGGCTGCCAGATCTTCCCTGGGGTTGAAGCCTGTGAGCATCTGGAGCAACCCTTTTATAATATATCGCGTACCAGATATCTGGTATAAGATATGAGTGGTCCGTCGGCAGGCGAAGCCGATCAGAGCGACAGGCATCATCACAGGCCGTGGGGAAACCCTGGCCTGGCCAAGCTGCGCCGGATCCAGTTCGGAAGGCGTGGTTTCCTGCGGCCGCAAGTGCTCGAGCTCTTGGAGAAGCAGCCGGTCAACGGGGTCGACATTATGGACCAGCTGCAAGATATGAGCCATGGCTGGTACCGTCCTAGCCCCGGGGCGATCTACCCTCTGCTCGACGAGCTACAGAAGGAAGGGTTCATCGCCAAGAACGAAGACGGGAAGTTCGAGCTCACGGCCGCATACTCTGAACAGCTCGGAATCGGAGACAACCTCGCGACAGCGCTCTCGGTCATGGAGAGCAACGCCTCCTACCTCGAGGACCTCAACAAGACGGACAAGGCGGGCGTCTCGAGGTCGAGGCAGAGGATACAGAAGCTCTCGGAACGGCTCGGGGCTCTGGCGACCTCCTTGAAGGAGGCGAGCGGCGCGTGACCGCGCAGAGGAGCGAGCTGGCGATCGAGGCTCACGGCCTTGTGAAGGTCTTCGGGACAAACCGCGCTGTAGACGGGGTCGACCTGTCGGTGCCTAGCGGTTGCATCTACGCCGTGCTAGGACCCAACGGCGCGGGAAAGACCACGATAATCAACATCCTGACCACCCTCCTGAAGCCCGACGCAGGCACCGCCAAGATATTCACTCATGACGTCCTGCGAGAGACCCACGCCGTCCGTCAGCTCATAACCGTCACCGGCCAGAGCGCCGCGGTCGACGAGAGGCTCTCGGGGCACGAGAACCTGACGATATTCGCCATGCTGCTGGGGTTCGGCAGGTCCGAAGCCAGCAAGAGAGCC
>JASHVT010000029.1 GCA_030039515.1 Nitrososphaerales archaeon | reverse complement strand
CCGCGTTCCTTGCGGTCGCGGCCATACTCGCTGTGCTGGCATGGATCGGATGGACGATGGCTAGCACTCCTCCCCCAGAACCCATAACCCCCATCCCTGAAGCGAGCCAGCCTGCGGGCGCGAAGCCCGAAGAGAAGGGCCAGTCGGGTACGAAGCCCGCCTAGGGCGGGCCGTCATCGTGGCGGCCACCGCCCGAGTTGCGGCCGGGCGATGCACCTTCATCCTGACGTAATACCCTAAACCTCTTCGAGGATCTCGTCGTTATGTCTAACGATCCTTCGCCGCCCCTGCACTATGACGCCGTCTGCAAGCAGGCGCTACGTTATTGAACGGTCTATCAGGCACACATGGTCTCGCTTGAAGAAGGGACGCCGTGTCCTCGCGGTAATCTTCGACCTCGACGGGACTATCTTCCACCTCCCCGTGGACTGGAGCGGAGTCAGGAAGGAGCTGGCCCCTGCAATGGGCAGGTCACTTGATGGTGTCTCCGTATTCCATGCGATCAGCGAAGCCACCGAGCCAGGCTCGAAGACCAGGGCGCGGCTCTTCAAAATCATCGACGGCTGGGAGTCGCCTGCAGCAGACTCCTCCGAGCCGATCGAAGGGGCGACTGCCCTGCTGGAGTTCGTGTCTGCTCGCTTCAGGACCGGACTTGTCACCATGCAGGGGCTTGCTGCTTGCAGGAAGGTGTTGACGAAGGCGGGGCAGCTCGCTAGATTCCAGGTCATCCTCACCCGAGAGGACTCCATTTCTCGCGCCGAGCAACTCGAGAGGGCGTTAGAGGCCCTCGGGGCCTCCGCGGAGAGCTCGCTCTTCGTCGGCGACAAGAAGGACGACCTCGACTCCGGAAGGCTAGTCGGAGTGAAGGTGGCGCTCGTCGGTCCGAGGGCAAGAGAGAGATGGCGCCCGGACTTCCTCTGCAGAGGCCTCCCAGAGCTCCAGAGGCACGTGGCTGGACTCGTCGGTCGCCCGGTTCCTGACCGATGACGGGGACGCTGTCTCGGGCCCATCCTGCGAGAATTGCCGTCGCTATTGCAAGACTTGTGAGCAACAAGGAGAGTAGGGAACTCTAAAATATTGTCCAATCTGCTGCCATGCCGTTTGTCCGCTGCGGTCCAAGGAGCGGAGGGTCCGGCTGCCATCCTAAGATTGAGGCTTCTTGGGCATATAACGAAGAGCCCCATGACCGTCACGGAGCTGGCGTCGGCCGAAGGCAAGCACCTCAGTCACGTCAGTCGCGCCCTCTCCGAGTTGCGGGCGCTTGGCCTGGCAGAAACGGTCCTGAGCGAGCCCCGGGAGAGGAAGTACAGGGCGACAGACGAAGGCGTCGCACTTTACACGAGCCTCAACCGGAGTCCAAGATAGTCGCACCGAGGGTAACCAAGCTGCGGGTGCCCTCTGGCCTTTTCATTCGGGCCTGATTCTGGTCGAATCAGGGAACGTTTCTGGTTTGATTTGGTAATCATACTTTTTAACGGGTTCGTTTAGGCCGTTGGCACAGATGTTTGCAACATCGCGAAGCGCCGGCAGGCCGTCGAGATTGCTGCAGTTCGGCGTGTCCGTTGTGTTCATCCTGATAATCACCGTCGCATTTGTCCAGATAGCTAATGTCCGCGCCGCTACATCGGTCGTGACCACGGTACCAGTGGGCGACAGCCCCTCGTCCATCGCGATCAACCCAATCACGGGTACGGTGTACGTGGTTGACGCCTTCGACGACAACGTCACAGCGATAAACGGCACGACAAACGCTCCAATCGAGAACATCACGGTAGGGGATTCGCCGCTGGGCATAGCGGTCAATCCTTACACTGGTAGTGTCTATGTCGCGGACAGCGCCGACGACAACATTTCGGTGATCAACCCCTCCACCAACACAATAACCGTCAACGTGACTGTGGGAGACAATCCAGTGGCGGTAGCGGTGAACCCGAAGAACGGCGACGTCTTTGTGGCTGACGAGGACGACAACAACGTGACGGTAGTCAACAACAACACCAACACCCAGATACTCAACTTCACGGTGGGCGACGCGCCAGACGCACTGGCGGTCAACCCCCAGACCGGAACGATCTACGTCGTAGACAGCGCCGACGACAACATCACGGTCGTCAACGGGACCACCTTCCAACAGATCGCGAACGTTTCAGTGGGCGTGGGCCCGGACGCGATAGCGATCGCGCCCTCGGGGGCCGTCTATGTGGCCTCAGGCTTCAGCAACCAGGTGAACATAATCGACAACTACACGAACGAGCTAGTCCAGAACGTCTCTGGGATCTACTATCCGGACGCGATAGCCGTGAATCCCTTCACCGGTACATACTACGTCGCGAGTGCGAACGAATACTTCGTGGGATCCACCGCGAACTACAACTCGACTGTCACAGTGGTCAGTTCTGACAACGGCATCCTAGGGACGGTCGCGGTCGGCGAAGCACCCGACGCGATAGCGGTAGCCACGACCGGCGTCAACAAGGGAGACGCGTATGTCGCAAACTCGATAACCAACACTGTGTCGGTGCTCGCCACCACGCAGAGCGTCAGCACGTCGACATCCCCGACTTCAACCACGCACTCAAGTTCCTCCAGCTCTAGCAGCACGACCTCGACAAGCAGCACGACGAGTTCCACCTCGAGTGGAATCCCGTTCTTCCCCTTACAGGCAGGGCCTGAGTTCCTTGTCCAGCTTACAGTCGCGCTCTTCGCGGCGGCGGCGATAGTCGCCTCTTACGTCGTCCTGAGACGGGTAAACTCTCCAAGGCGCTAGCCTGTGCCGCGCCCGGATGGCGGCGTCGTAAGGTTCTTCGAGTGGATAGGGCTCGCCATTGCCGTAAGCGTCGGCCTATATCACGCGATCCTCTTCTCGTTCTTCCAGCTCCTCAACGGTGGCCTCATCCAGAACTTCGGCACGGCATTTCCTGCGATCCCCGTCGTAGCACTCCTCGGGGTTCTCTTCCTCCTTAGGTGGGGCGACCTGCATCGGCTCTTGCTTGGAGAGCGCGGGTTCAGGTCGGAACCTAAGGTTAGACTCCTGGGCCTCGCAATAGTCGTCGCCCCGCTTCCTTT
>JASHVT010000028.1 GCA_030039515.1 Nitrososphaerales archaeon | reverse complement strand
CTCCAGAACTCGTAGTGCCTGTGCTCCGTCGCGGACAGCTCGCTCAGCACCTCGGAAAACGGGCTGCCGGCCTTCACCGTTCGGGCCAGCCTGTCGTATAGCGCGTAGTCTGAATACTCGTCAGACATCCTCTCTTTGGCGACCTCTTCCAGGCGGCTCTCATGCGGGGGCAACTAGCAACCTTCGCGCCGCCCGGCGTATTTGAACTCTGAGCGATCACTCCAGGAAGAGGGCTGGCTTCAAGGGCAGAGCGTCCTTCGCCCTGCTACCGGGGTCTCGCGTGCCTGGAGAGCCTGCCTTCTGGACGACCACATGGACGCCTAGCTCGTCTGACATGAAACGGGAGGCGGCGTCGAGCGTGCCGAACTCGTCAAAATTTCCATGCGTCAGGAGCTTGGTCAGCGTCTCTGACCCGACTTCGTACATGAGCTTGAAGACCCGGTCCGGTGGAATCTTCGCCGACGAGTACTTCCTTACCACCTGCCCCACATCCTCTCCCTTCTGTTTCGCGGCGGCGAGCTCATAGAAGTACTGCCTTGTCAGGTCTGAGCTGACATAGACGTTGAGCTTGCTCCTCGGGCCCACGACGACCTTGAGGACCTTCCTCGCGTCCTCCAGCGCCTTGGCGACGACCGCCTCGGCAAGCTCGGCGCCCTCGTCTACAGGGAAGTCTTTGAGGGACGGCCAGTCCGCCTGGCAGATGAGTCCCTTCCCTCCGAGCTCCCTGTTGAGGTCCTCCGCCATGAACGGAGCGAACGGCGCCATGAGCCTGGCCCAGGCGTCGAAGACGACCTGCAGCGTCTGAGCCCTTGGGTGCTCGCTCCTCCTTAGGTAATGCCTTATGTCGTTCCAGGTGTTCAAGAAGGCCGCCGCGGCCGCCCTCCTCACCCTGAGGCCCTCCATCGCCTCCGTCACGGCCACTATCCGCCTGTGGACGGACGAAAGGAGCCATGCGTCAAGCATGTCTGCATCCCTCTTGGCTGCCGACCTGAGGCTCTCCTTCACGAACGGGATCACCGACTCGACCTTGGACCTCGCGTCCTCGGCGGCCCTGTCCCTCCAGTCGGCGTCGTCCATCCCGTCGGCTGTCAGCGCGAGCGCGAGCCTGAACCCGTCAGCCCCGTGCTTCTCGAGCGCGGCCCTCCACGTCACGAAGTTCCCCTTCGACTTGCTCATCTTCTTCCCTTCGACCTGGATCATCCCGTTGACGCCTATCCCCCTCGGCCAGTTCCTCTCTGGGAACAGAGCCGCGTGGTGGAAGGCGAAGAAGGTCAGGTGGTTGGGGATCAGCTCCTTCGCAGAGTTGCGCAGGTCGACGGGGTACCAATAGCTGAACTCCTCGTGGATGTCCCTGACTCTCTTCTCAGTCGTCCCTGCCGCCTTCGAGAGAGAAGCCGGGTTGCCTTTGCCGAGGAACACGTAGTCAAGAAGCTCCGGCTCGAGGCTCTCGGGAGCGATCTTCTCGCCGTTGACGTACTTGCTCAGGGAGTAGAAGGCCATGTAGATCGTCGAGTCGCTCAACGTCTCGACTATCCACTCAGGGTCCCAGGGAAGCTTTGTGCCCATCCCTGACCTCCTGGCGCATGGCCAGTCTCCAAGCCAGTCGATAGTGGAATTGAACCAGGCCCTCGCGTCCTCCGGGCGTACGGCGGCCTTGTCTATCACGCGTCTCGCCTTGGCCTTCCACTCAGGGTTCGAGTATTCCAAGAACCACTGGTTCTCAAGGACCTTCACGTAGCACCTCGTCCCGCACCTGCAGACCACCTTCTCAGAGAGCTCCCACATCCTCCCGTATCTCCCCGTCCCGTCGAGCAGCTGGACTGCCTTCGCCTTCCCTTCCGTTACCTTCATCCCGGATAAGGGGCCGGACGCGGATGTCATCACGCCGCGGTGGAACTCGTCGCCATACACCTCCTTGGTGGCTGCTTCGAGAGCAGCGTCCATGGAGTCTTTGATGCCGTGGCCTCTCAAGGCGTCAGCCGCGGGTACCTGCGAGTATCCATCCACGGAGATGATGGGGAGCGGGACGATCCTGTCTGCCATCTCCTTGGCATCTCTTCCTGCCTTCAACCTCCCCTCCTGAATGTCTCTCAGCGCGGCAAGGTCGTAGGGCGCGTGGGCTGGGACGCTGTAGACGACGCCTGTCCCGAAGGAGGCGTCGACGAACGTCCCTGGTAGGACGGGCAAGCTCTTGTCCGTAAGCGGGGCGACCGCGTACCGCCCTATCAGCTCGGTGCCCTTGAAGGAACGGACAGGCGTCACCTCGTGCTTCTGCTCAGAGAGCCTGAGGAGCGCGGACGAGCTGACGACCCAGAGCTCGCCGTCCACCCGAGCTTCGCTGTACTCTTCCTCGGGGTTCACCCAGATGTTCGTCGCGCCATAGATAGTCTCTGGCCGGAGGGTGGCCGCGACGAGGGCCCATTCGCCCAGATGGAACTTGATGAGACTGAACTCTTGCGGGGACTCCCCTTCTCCCTCCGACCTGTCGGCATCCCCCGTGGGGCTCTTGTCGAACGGACACCACACGACGGGGTGCGTGCCTTGCACCACGTACCCGAGCTCGCGCAGCCTGAGGTACTGCCACTCCACGAACTTCCTGTAGGCCGGATCCACGGTCCTGAACTCCCTCCTCCAGTCTATCGAGAAGCCCGTGTCCTTGATGACCTGACGGCTCACCTTTGTGTAGTAGGAAGCGAGGTACTCCGGCTCGACGAACTTCTCCACCTCCCTTTCTGGGACCCCGTCCACTTCGACGAAGCCGCGCCTGACGCTCTGGTCCCCCTTCTTGAGCCTCTGGCTCATCCCGACTATGGACTTGCCCGTCCAGTGCCAGGCCCACGGGAAGAGCACATTGTAGCCCTGCATCCTCTTGAATCTCGCGTAGAACTCGACCCTCACGGCAGTGAAGGCGGTCCCGACGTGGACCGGGCCGTTCATGTAAGGGTAAGGGACGGTGACGAAGGCCTTCTTCTTGCCGGGCATGGGATCGGGTTCGAATACGTGCCTCTCGTTCCAGACGCCGAGCCAGTATTTTTCTCTTGGAGACAAGACTGCTCACCTCGTCGTCGGCGCCCTGATCGCCTCCGCGGCCGAGGCAGCCTCGTCTATCTTGTCGGAGGCGGGACCGCCTCCTTGCGCGAAGTACTGGGAGCCTCCTCCAGACCCTCCCAAGACCGAGGCCACCCTTCTGACGACTTCGGAGGCAGAGTGACCCGCCTTGGCCGCGGACTGGCCCACGAAGCAGACGACCCGGGCTGCCTTCCCCGTCTGAAACACGCACACGTAGACCAGGGCCGGGTCAGCGGCGACGCTCTTCTGCCCGTGGGCGATGATCTGCTCCTCACCCATGGAGGGCCTCTTGGAGACGTAGAGCCTCGCGGACACTATCTCCTTGGCTTCAGACGCGACGCTTCCAGCGGACAGGCGGACGACCGCCTCGCCCAAGGACCTCTCCCTCGAGCGGGACTCCTCGAGCTCGACCAGCAGCGTCTTTGCCACCCTCGGGAGGTTTTCTCGCTGTGTTCCGAGCGCCGACGACAGCTCGCCGAGCTCCGAGTCCAACCTGTGCATGTACTCTATCGCCGCCTCTCCTGCGACGAACTCCAGCCTCTCGACTCCGTCCTGGACCCTCTCAGCTCTCACGATCTTGATTAGCCCCACCTCCCCGGTAGTCCTCGTGTGGGTCCCTCCGCAAGCTTCGACGTCCCATCCCCCTATGTTCACGACCCTGACGCGGTCCCCCGGAACCACCCCTCCCTGGTAGAGCCTGAACCCATACCTCGACTCTGCGGTCTGTCTGGGCATGAACGTGTTCGTTATCTTCATGTCCTTCCTGACCACGTCATTGGCGACGTCCTCAATCCTCTGGACCTGCTGTTCGGTCAGGTGCGAGAAATGGGTGACGTCTATCCTTCCGTAGTCTTCCTCTTTGAAGGCCGAGTGCTGCCAGACCCACGGGCCGAGTACCTGTCTCGACGACCCGTTGAGGATGTGGGTCGCGGTGTGGATCTGGGTTATCCTCCTCCTCCGCCTGGAGTCGACCTCGCATCTGACATGCGCCCCTGCCTTCGGAGCCTTTCCCTCGACCTTGTGCAGCACTATGTTCCCGAACTTCTCCACGTCCACGACCCTGGCGTCTCCTATGTATCCATGGTCGGGCTCCTGGCCGCCCCCCCTCGGGTAGAACATCGTGCGGTCTAGCACCACCTGGTCGCCCTCGAAGACTCCGGCAACCTTCGCCGTGAACTGGAAGTCAGCCTTGTCCTCGTAGTACAGGAGCTTGGTGGGAGGGACGCCCTCCAACCTGAACGGCGTCTTCGGCTCCTCCAGCTTCTTAGTGACGTGCCTGGACTGGACCTTCTCGTAGAAGTCCTCAGGGACGTCGACCTTCGCGCCTGCGTCCGCAAGCTGCTCAGGAGTCACCCCGTCAGAGTCGTAGAGCTGAATCAGTCGGTCGGTCGTCACGGCCTCCCCTGTCGACGCCAGCGACGCGACTATCTTTGACACCCTGTCGGTGGCCGAGCCGTATCTCGCCTCCTCGACCCTCAGCACTTCTTCGACGTCCTTCCGATGTTCCTCGAGCTCCGGATACATGCGGGACAGGTAGTCGATGTGCCAGCCCGCGACCTCCGCGAGGCCCAACGGAAACTTGAACCTGTCGATGAACCCCCTCGCGCGCCTGAACAGGATCCGCAAGTTGTATCCCCCGCCCGAGTTGCTCGGCAGCATACCGTCGGCTATCCCGAAGAGCAGGGTCTGCGCGTGATCTGCGACGGCGTACAGGGCCTCCATCGGCGCAAGTTGCTCCTCCAGTGCACCCGGATCGACTCCCAGCTGCCCGGCTATGACCTTCCTCGGTTCGGCAAGGGAGCCATATTCGTCTATGTTCATGGCGCCGGCGAGTCGGGCGAAGCTCATGAACAGCTCGCGGTCAGTCCTCACGTCGCACTTCTCGTTCATCTTCGAGAGCGTCGAAGCGAAGTTGGCGTCATAGGCCGTGGGGGTCCCCTGGGTGAGCCAAGTCCACCTCTGCAGGCCCGCGCCCATGTCCACGACGCCCTCCTTCATCGG
>JASHVT010000027.1 GCA_030039515.1 Nitrososphaerales archaeon | reverse complement strand
GAGCGGTTATTGCGCGGGCCTTGAGCGCTCCACAGAGAGCCCGTGACCTCAAAGGTCGCGTGGGTTCGAATCCTACCCCCGGCGTCTCGAACGCCCAGGCCGAAGCCTCTCTTTTTATCTGACGTGAAAGGGCCTGACACGGCGGCTCAGAAGATGGTCGTGCACCCTTTCCTCGCGCCGAACTCAATACTGCAGCTGCTGAGCGGCTTGGTCGCCCTGCTTGTCAGCTACTATGCGTTCAGGTACGGGAGGGTGGCCACGTCGAGCTTCCTCAGGCTGCTGAGCTTGGGCTTCATGCTCTTGGGGCTCGGCCTGCTCGCCCAGGGCTCCGTCCTGACTCTCTACCTGTTCAACGTCGGCAAGATTGCCGACAGGCTGACTCTCACCTACGACGCCACCGCCCTGTACCTAGCCCTCCAGATAATCGCCTACCTGCTGATAGGGGTCGGCTACGCCAGGCGCATGCACTCGGCGGCGCCTATGGAGCCCAAAGAGGCGGTCCCGCCCGCCACCCTCGCCATCATCCCCGCCCTGGGGACAAGGCTCTTCCAGTTCTCAGACCTCGTGATCGTCATCCTGCTTGCGCTGATAGCCTTCCAGGCTCTGCTCGTCTTCTCTGACAACAGGAGCAGGTTCTCCCTCCTCGTCCTGTCGGCCTTCATTCTCATAATGGTGGCACACATGGCCGAGCTGCTGTCTTCGTTCCTCTCGTCCGGCGTCTTGTATCTGTCAGGCGGGCTCGTCCAGCTTGCAGGGTTCCTCGTTCTGTTGTACTTCGTGATAAGGAGCGGACGGGTTGGCGCAGCCTGAGAAGGCGAGGAGCACCGTACGCATATACCTAGACATCCTCAAGGCCGCCGCCGAGGAAGGCAACGCGAAGCCCACAAGGATACTCCAGAGGGCTAACCTCTCCTATGACAGGCTGGTCAAGCACCTGGCGGACCTCCAGCGCCTGGCTCTCCTGGACGAGATCAAGGAAGGCGACTCGAGGCACTACGTCATCACGCAGAAAGGGCGGGAGTTCGTCAGGGAGGCCGAGCGCGCGCAGAGCTTCCTATCCGCCTTCGGGGTGTCCATCTGAGAGCAGAATCAGCCCAATCTTTCGTATGGACGCAGCATACACACGCAGCATCCTAGAACGATAAATAACGACCTCCTCAACTTCACTCGGTTGTTCGCACATCGGCCGGGGTCACGACCTTGAACGACGCTGTCCTAATCTTCGGGGGCGACGGCTACATCGGATGGCCGCTCGCGCTCCATACGGCCTGGTCATCGGACAGGCAGGTGGTGATAGTGGACAACCTAGTCACCAGGCGACTCGTCACCTCGGTCGGCGCCGACTCGCTCGTCCCCATACTCAGCCCCAGCGCGAGGGTCGCGGCTTACGAACGAGCCTCCGGCAAGAACAACCTCGTGTTCGTAGAGGCCGACGCCAGGGACCCCCGGCACGTGGACCACCTCATCTCGAAGTACATGCCCGAGAGCGTGGTGCACCTAGCGCAGCAGCGCAGCGCGCCGTTCAGCATGGTGGACCAGGAACACGCCCTGTACACCCAGGTCAACAACGTGGTCACGAACATGAACATACTCTTCTCCATGACGAGACGTGTGCCGGAGGCCCACCTTCTGAAGATGGGGAGCATGGGCGAGTACGGCACCCCCGAGATCGAGATCACGGAGGGCCCGATAGAGATTCAGAGAGACGGGAGGCGGCACAGCGCGATGTTCCCCCGCGCCGGACAGAGCTGGTACCACCTTAGCAAGATATTCGACACCTACAACGTGCTGATGTCCAACAAGCTTGACGGGCTGAGGTCGACGGACGTCATGCAAGGGGTGGTCTACGGCTCAGTCACGAACGAGACGACCGACGTCCCCCTCGCGACGAGGTTCGACTTCGACTCGATCTGGGGCACAGTGATCAACAAATACGTGGTGCAGGCCGTCGTCCTGAACAAGCTGCTGATATATGGTAAGGGCGGTCAGACGAGGGGCTTCCTCTCCCTCTACGACAGCATCGAGTGCCTGTCCCTGCTTTTGGATAACCCGCCGCCCGCGGGGGGCTACAGGGTCGTCAACCAGCTAGACGAGACGTACGACACTATGACCCTCGCTTCGAAGGTCCAGGCCATAGCCAAGGAGTATGGTATCTCGGCGGGTTCCCAGGCGGTCCCCAACCCCAGGGTGGAGAAGGAAGAGCACGTCTACATGGTCGAGCACAAGATACTGCCGGCGCTCGGGTTCAAGAGGACCAAGGAGATTGACGACGTGATAAGGGAGATATTCGAGACCGTCATAGAGAACAGGGAGAGGGCGATGAGGATGAAGTCCCTGCTGACCCCCTCGGTCACCTGGGCTGGAAAGAAGAGCATCACCTCTGACCTCTTCCCGCTGCCGCGCGACCTCGCAGACTGGTCATCGTGGCAGGAAGTGGCCGAGTTCGCGAGGGACCGGTCGTCCTCCGACCTTCGCTAGGCAGAGCCGAGTCCGGCCGGAGAGGCTGGGTTTGACGCCAGGAGACATCGCGACGCGGTCTTCCTCCCTGCGGTGCCTGCTGGTAGCGCCGTCGGACCCTCTCACGCGCGGCCCCAGGTCGGCGGCGTCGCTCAGGTACAGGAATCCGCCGCACAACGTCCAGTACACGCTCGAGACAGACCGGTTCACCTACCCGCGGCGGCTGGGATACTACGGGATGGACCCCGCGTCGGTCGGTCTCGCAGCCTTCAGGTTCTTCCTCGAGCACGCAGTCCCACAGAGGAACCACGGCCACCAGCTCGTCCACTCGTTCTTCTGGGACCTCCACGGCTTCGACGTGCCCTGGGTGCACGAGAGCGACCAGTCCCTCGGCCAGTTCCTCTCCGGCT
The DNA here is from genome assembly GCA_030039515.1 of Nitrososphaerales archaeon. Lineage (GTDB taxonomy): Archaea > Thermoproteota > Nitrososphaeria > Nitrososphaerales > Gagatemarchaeaceae > UBA183. The sequence goes on along the minus strand of JASHVT010000027.1, from coordinate 7,677 downwards.
ACACCAACATCGGCGGCCCCGTGAAGGACCTAATCCTCGACGTCTTCTCCACGTACCTGAACTCTTCGCGCTGCAGGGCTGTGGTGACGTGGACGGATTGGGCGAGAAGAGGGTTCGTCGCGGACGGCGTGGAGAGGTCTAAGATAGCGGTGATCCCGCCCCCCTTCCAGGCGGTCGACGACCGCACGGCTCATCGCGGGTGCAACGTGCTCTTCCTAGGGAGAGACTTCCGCAGGAAAGGCGGCGCCCTAGCGCTCCGGGCCTTCGCGTCCGCCTCAGCGGGCCTGGACTGCCGCCTGTTGTACGTCGGGAAGATCGAGGACCCCGAGGAGGCGAGACGCGTGCAGGCCGACGGGCGCGTCACCTACCTTGAGAACCCCACGAACAAGGTCCTCGCGCAGGAGGTGTGGCCGAATGCGGACGTCCTGCTTATGCCGACGAACAACGACGCCTTCGCCATGGTGGTAGCCGACGCGATGCGCAGGGGCATCCCAGTCGTGGCCAGCGCTCTTGAGCCGCTCTCGGAGGTGGTTGAGAACGGCGCCACTGGGCTTCTTGTCAGGAGAGGAGACGTGAAGGGCTTCGCCGACTCCCTCCGGCGGCTGCTCGAGTCGCCAGACCTGAGGCTCAGGATGGGCCAGGCGGCCAGGACGCGTTCTGTCGAGCTGTTCTCCCCGTCCAAGGTCGGGAACGCCTTGGCCGAGGTCTACCGCAGATGACCGGCGAAGAGGCCGGCAATGGGAGCCCTTTCGCTGAGGAGACCTACACCTGGTCGCCGAAGCGGTACATGAGGTCCGGGTTCACGCTCACCCTTGTCCTCCGCCTCCTGACCTCTACGCTCCTTGTGGTCGTGCCCCTGTACGCGCGCGACGTGCTAGGAGTGAGCGAGGCGCACCTAGGCTTGTACGTCCTCCTGCTCTGGATAGGCAACGGTGCGGGAGTGCTACTGGCGGTCGGGGTCGTCGCAAGGCAGTCGATGTCGTCGCTGCTCGGGTTCCTCCTGCTCGCGTCATCGACGGCCGCCCTGGCCTTCGGCATGCCTGGGGCGGGCGCGTATTTCGTGACGGGCCTAGCCGGGGTCGGCATGGGCCTGGCCTCGCCGTTCCTCGCCGGACTCATGCACCTCGACTCGGACTCCCGGTCTCCCTTCCAGGGATTGGGGCTGAACTCCTTGGCGCTCGGGATAGGCATCGTCTCGGGACCGCTGCTCGCCTCGGCTCTGTTGTTCTTCTACAGCTTCAGCGCCTCGTTCCTTGCCCTGAGCGCCTTCTCTCTTCTAGGGGTAGCCGTGACCCTCTCGAGGTGGAGGCTTCGTGAGCGAAGCACGGCGCGCCACAAAATCTCTGTCTCCCAGTGGGCCAGGGCCTTCAGGAACAGAGGCTTCTCGAGGGCCTTCCTGGTCAACCTGCTGTACTCCCTGATCCTGCCTGCGTACATCTCGTTCGGGGGAGCCTACGCGGAGGCGAGATTCGGATTCACGGCGACGGACGCCCTCCTGGTCTTCGCCGCCGTCTTCGCCGGCTCCACCCTGGTAAGGGCCTACGCGGTGAGTCTGGCAGACAGGATCGGCCGCCTGGACCGCCTGTTCGCCCTCTCCGTGGGCCTCTTGCCCCTCTCCCTGCTGGCTGTGGCTCTGGCGCCCTCGTGGGGCGTCTTCGTGCTCGGCCTGGCGCTGTTCAGCCTGCCGCACGCTCTAGTCCTCCCGGTCAGCTACTACCACGCCTTGGAGGCGGTCGATCCAGAGGTCACGATGAACGCGAGTTACGCCTTCCAGACGTCGTCGGGGGCCGCCGAGCTCTTGGTCCCAGCGGCGGCGATAGCCCTGGTCCCTGTCGTCGGTCTTTCGGGCCTATACATCGGAATGGTCCCGTTCGCCGTGGCCGCGCTCGTCCTGGTCGCGGTCGGCTCAAGGTCCAGACCAAGACCTGCCTGACGACGGGGACTCGCTCGATTAATATCGGGGCCGAGTCGCCAGGGCCCGCGCATGAAGGTGGGCATGGTAGGGGCGCCGGTCGACCTTGGTCAGCAGAGACGTGGCGTGGACATGGGCCCGAGCGCGATGAGGATCGCGCGACTGGAGGAGCGGGCCGCGGCGCTCGGCCACACGGTCGAGGACTTCGGGAACATCAGGACTGTGGACATGTCGGCGGCGCGCCTCGGCGACAGGAAGATCAGATACCTCGCCGACGTGGCGGAGGAGTGCCAGGCGCTCGCGGAAAAGGTGTCAGCCTGCGCGAGGCAAGGTTACCTTCCTCTCGTCCTTGGCGGGGACCAGAGCGTTTCGATAGGCACGCTGGCCGGACTCGCGGAGACCGGCACTGACAGGGGGATAATCTGGCTGGACGCTCACGGGGACTTCAACACCCCGGAGACCACGCCGAGCGGCAACATCCACGGGATGGCACTGGCTTCTATCCTCGGATACGGGCACCCCGCCCTCGCGAAGCTAGGAGGCATCGCCCCCAAGGCCTTGGAGAGCAATACCGTCCTCATTGGGGGGAGGGACTTCGACCCCGGGGAGGTCCAGGCCCTTTCGAGGTCGGAGATCACCGTCTTCACCATGCGGGAGATCGACGAGCTGGGCGTGAGGAAGGTGATGAAAGAGGCGACCAGGATCGCGGGTGCGGGAGTACGGAGCATACACGTCAGCTTCGACGTGGACGTGATGGACCCGCACGAGGCCCCCGGGACGGGAACGCCGGTGATCGGCGGCCTGACCTATCGTGAAGCTCAGCTCGCCATGGAGCTCCTGTACGACTCCGGCAAGGTCAAGTCGGCTGAGTTCGTCGAGGTGAATCCGATCCTGGACGACGCAAACAAGACGGCGGAGCTGGCTGTGGAGCTGATCCTCTCCCTTCTCGGCAAGAAGATAATGGGATCAGGCTTCGTCCCGCACAAACGCTTTAACGACGCGCGCTAGCACGAGCTTCCTGCCCGGAAATGACCGCTGAAGAGAGTCTCCAGGACAAGTACGCGCCCAACAGCGTCTGCTTCGGATGCGGCCCTAAGAACGCCGAAGGACTGAGGATCAAGAGCTTCCCGGTGGGGAAGGAGGTGAGGGCCGAGTGGACGCCGGGGCCCCAACACGCTGCATTCGCGGGCTTCGCGAGCGGCGGAATAGTGTCGGTCCTCTTGGACTGCAACGGGAACTGGGCCGCGGCCTATTCGCTCATGCGCGCGAGCGGCCTCGACAAGCCTCCAGGGACGGTGACGGCGGAGTACACCGTCCGCTTCATCAAACCCACGCCAATGTCCGGCCCATGGCAGGTGCGCGCCTGGCCGACGGGGATCGATGACAGGAAGGTCAGGGTCGAGGGGGACGTAAGCGCGGGAGGCGCGAAGACAGCAACGATGTCCGGCCTGTTCGTCGCCGTCGGCGAGGGCCATCCAGCGTTCCACCGCTGGCAGTAGGAGGAGGGCGGGGAGAGTCTGTCTTCCGTCGGGTCTACGATTAGGAAGACCGCAGAGCTCTACACGTCAGGGTCTGTTTCGCCGGTCGAGGTCACGCAAGAGGCCCTTGACCTCGTCGACAAGCTCAACCCGACCCTGAACTGCTTCATCACAGTCCTCCGTGACTCCGCGCTCGAGGCCGCTGACAAGTCTCACGCCAGGATGAAGTCAGGGACGTCCCTAGGGCCCCTGGACGGCATGCCTGTGGCCGTGAAGGATCTGATCTACATCGAAGGCGTCAGGTGCACGGCAGGCTCGAGGATACTGAAGGATCATGTCGCTGCTTACGACGCTCCGGTGGTGAGGAAACTGAGGGCTGCGGGCGCCGTGATCATAGGCACCACGAACCTCCACGAGTTCGGTGCGGGGGTGACGAGCGAGAACCCGCACTACGGCCCTGTCCGGAACCCCTGGGACCGCGCGAAGGTCGCAGGAGGGTCGAGCGGCGGCTCGGCCGTGGCCGTCGCGGAAGGGATGGCCCTCGGGGCGCTGGGCACCGACACAGGAGGGTCGATACGAATTCCGGCCGCCCTTTGTGGTGTGGTCGGGTTGAAGCCTACCTATGGCAGGGCGAGCCGCCTGGGCGTCGTTCCGCTGGCGCCATCCCTCGACACCGTGGGGTGCATCTCCAGGTCGGCATGGGACGCGGCCGCGATGCTTGGCGCCATAGCCGGCGGCGACGAGGGAGACATCACCACCGTCGGGTCGGCGGTGCCAGACTACGTCGGCGGCCTCGAAGAGCCCTTCAACGGAGCGAAGGTCGGAGTCCCTTGGGGCTTCTTTCGCGGCCTGGTCGACGCGGAGGTAGAGGGCTCCTTCGAAGGCTTTGTCGCTCGCCTGAAGGAGATAGGCTGCGACGTGCGCGAAGCCGAGCTGGATGGGGTCGCGGAGGCAACCGCTTCCTGGTATCCCATACGGCGGGCGGAGGCTACAGCGTTCCACAGGAAGTGGCTGGACGAGACGCCCGAGCTGTATGGAGACGACGTCAGAAGACTCCTCGAACTCGGAAGAGATGTCTCGGCCGTCGACTATGTCTCTGCGGTCAACTCCCGGCCGGCGGTGATGGAAAGCTTCGCTAGGTCGATGGAGGGCCTCGACGCGATGGCCCTCCCAGCAACATGCACTCCTGCGATCGCCGTAGGTCAGAAGACGGTGGTCATCTCCGGGAAGGAGGTCGACGTGTACGCCGCGCTGAACCGCCTGACCCTCCCGTTCAACTTCGTGGGCTTCCCCGTCATGGCGTTTCCGATCGGTCCTGCGCGCCGGCTTCCTCTGGGCGTGCAGCTTGTGGCGAGGCCCTTCGAGGAGGGGCGGCTCCTGCGCATAGCCCACGCCTACGAGTCGAGGCTCGGGGGATTCCCGCTGCCCAAGTAACGGGTTAATAGTCAGACCCTTCGGACTGGAAGTTGGCGTTCGTTCGTTGAAACCAACCTGGGGAATCGGCATCGTGGTGGCCGTGCTGCTCTCCTTTGCGCTCTACTTCCTCAAGGTCGTAAGCACGGTCTCGCTCGCTCTCGGGCTGGTCTTCCTCCTGTCGGGCATCTGGACGGTCTTGTCGGGGTTCATGATAGCTGGACCGAGGGACCGCACGTACTATGGCTCGTGGGGGGTCTTCCTCGCGTGCATCTCCCTGTTCGCGGTCGTGCAGCTCACTTACGCCGTCGGGATAACTCTCCTCGCGATGGTCGGAATCATCGTAGTCGTCCTCTTCCGAGGGAAGAGCCAGACGGTCGCGGCCACGTCCTCTCCGCTCCCGCCTTCTGAGGGGAAGCCGGCCGCGAGCGCTAAGTGACCTGCTCGTACTTCTCCAGCACAGGCTCGCCGTCGACTAACACCCACTTGGCCCTCCCTGGAAACTCGAGCCCCTCGTAAGGAGACCATCCGCACCTGCTCCTCACCGCATCGGAGGTGACCTTCTCCGGGGAGCCCAGGTCGATGACGGTGAAGCTCGCCTTCTTCCCGGCAGCTATCTCGCCTCTGTCCTTCAGGCCCGCGAACAGCGCAGGGTTCAGGCAGGCCGTCCTGCATACCGAAGACGGGCTGACGTCCTGGCGCTTCACGAGCCAGCTCACCACGTGGGCGTAGTCATCCAAGCCCGGGACTCCGCTGAGGCCTTCGGACTCCTTTCCTTCCCTGGTGTGCGGTGCGTGGTCGGTGACCAGGAAGGAGACGCGCCCGTCGTCGAGGCCCCTGACCAGCGCGGCCCTGTCGTCCTCGTCTCGCAAGGGAGGGTTCGTCCTGAGGAGTCCGTTCGTGAGCATCGACCTCCTGTTGAAGAAGAGGTGGTGGAGCGCGGCTTCACAGTCAATCGCCAGGCCATCGCTTCTCGTCTGCTCAACCAGGTCGAGCGTCTCCTTGGTGGAGGCGTGGCAGACGTTGACCCTGAGCCGGCCCGAGCTCCTGAGCGCCGCGACCACCTTCCTGACGGACGAGACCTCAGACTCCGGGGGCCTCACGTCGGCGAAGACGTCGGGCCTGTCGACCCCTGCGAGGGAGGCGGCCCGCTTGTCGATGATGCCCTGGTCCTCGCAGTGGATGCTGACCGGGAGGCCCGTCTCGGCGACCCTGGCGAAGGCCTCGGGGAGACGCTCCCATGGGTAGACCAGCCCCCCCGTGCTCTGGGCGAGGTAGATCTTGTAACCCACGACCAGCTTAGCGGTCCTCACCACCTCGGCCAGGCTGTCCTGCCTGACCCCGGCGTAGAAACGGACGTCGACCAGTGCCTTCGCCGACAGGCGCCTCTTCTCAAGAAGCGCCGCCAGGGTGATGGCGGGGACCGGGTTGTTCGGCATGTCCACGACCGTGGTCACGCCCCCGTGTATCGCTGCCTCAGTCCCCGACCTGAAGTCCTCCTCGAACTCCCGGCCCGGCTCGCGCAGGTGAACGTGTATGTCGATGAAACCGGGGAATATCAGACACCGCCCTGCTTCTATGACGCGCGAGCCCTTCAGCCCGCGCCGCCCCACCTGGGATATCCGGCCGTCGTCTACACCTATCTCAGTCTCCTCGATTCCCTCAGGGCCAACGACCTTCCCCCGGAGGACCAGGTCATGCTCCATTGGCGCTATGTCCTGACTTGGTCTGGCACGCTATCGAAGCCCAGCAGGGTGTCGCAGTATCTGCACTGGAGCATGCGCTCCTTCTTGACTGTGGAGAACCTGGGGGCCACGGGCTCCCTCTCCGCGTTCGATATGCAGAGAAGCTCGGGGCACCTGATCCTGCCTTCTATCGTGTCCGGGACCCGAGCCTTGTACTTCGAGACCTTCCAGTCGTCTATGTAGTTGACCGTGATGTTGGGGAAGATCAGTGAAAGTATGTCGGCATCTCCCTCGTCCACGTGCCATCTGTCGATCTTGATCACGTCCTTCCTCTCCAAGGTCTTGCTTTCCACGTTCTGCAAGATGGCGACCGAGACGTCGGCCTGCATCCTCGCGAGCTTGTCCAGGCGGAGCACTTTGGCCACGGTGTCTGACTTCCAGTCAGGTATGTGGTCGATCACTGTCCCCTCCTCTATCTTCCTCACCAGCATCTTCTCGCCCTCGCGGTCCGCCAAGTCAGGCCGTCCCTCCGACGACTAGGTTGAGGAGGACCATCCTGAGCGGCAGTCCGGCCGCAGCCTGCACGAAGTACTGCGCGTAGTTCGTCGAGTCTATCTCCGTGGCAAGCTCGTCGACCCTTGGGAGCGGGTGGAGGACCTTGAGGGACGGCTTGGCCTCCCTGAGCGACTCGAGGTTGACCTCATACATCCCCTTTACCTTCTCGAACTCTGTAGGGTCCGGTATCCTTTCCTTCTGGATTCTCGTGACGTAGAGGACGTCCAACTGGCCGGCCACGTTCTTGAGCTCGCTCTCCTTCCTCGGAGTGACTCCCCTCTGCCTGAGAAAGTGAGTCACCTCGGGCCTCATCTGCAGCGCGTCCGGCGCTATGAACGTGATCTCGACGTCGTAGTTGGAGAGCGCATAGGCTAGCGAGGAGGACGTCCTCCCGTATCGCAGGTCGCCGAGCATCCCGACCTTGAGCCCGTCTATCCTCCCGAACGCCTTCCTTATGGCGTACAGGTCCACCATCGCCTGGGTCGGGTGTTCCCTGCTCCCGTCTCCCGCGTTAATCACGGGGACGCCCGAGAACTCGGAAGCGAACCTCGCGGCGCCCATCCTCGAGTGCCTTATCACGAACACATCGGCGCCGTAGCCCTCGAACATCTTGACAGTGTCATGGAGCGTCTCT
>JASHVT010000004.1 GCA_030039515.1 Nitrososphaerales archaeon | reverse complement strand
GACCGATGTGACATAGGGCGAGGATGACGGGTAGAGGAGCCCTCCTTCGGGCCCCGAGCTGTATCCGCTTCCCCCGCCGTCGCCGGACGACGCGAGGAAGGTTATCCCCTCGGCGGAGCCGAGGGCGTAAAGCTGGTCGGGGATGAGCGCGTTCAGCGCGAACCAGGACGGGCCTCCCAGGTAGTACGTGAGCGAGTAGTACCATTCAGGGTTGCCGAAGCTCTGCGACAGCGTGCTGACATTGTCGGCCTGGACTATGGTGGCCAGAGGGGCTGCGAGGGGGAGGGCCCCGTTGGCTACGAAGAGGTCGATCGCGGCGGAGGGGGCCATCGAGTGGGACGCCTCCACGTCGAGCGAGACCTCAGGGCTCCATCCAAGCGCGTTGCCAAGGTTCGGGTCGTAGGGTCCCACCGGGGTCACCGTCAAGGTGGTGCTCGGCAGACCGAAGGTGGAGTCGAACTGCTGCAGGTCGCTCGAGATGGTCGGGGAGCCGTAGAAGTCAAGGATGCCGAGGGTCTCCCCGCTCCCCGTGTAGCCCTGGGCGTACAGGGACGACGCGTTGTAGACCTGCTGGAGCTGCGTCAGCGAGATCGAGCCCGTGGTGAAGGTCACGTTCCCCTGTTGCGAGAGCCCAGTGTAGAGGGGGTGCGTGTAGAGGAAGGTCGCGTTTGAAGCATAGACGTAGGCCCCGTCGAAGGTCTGGCCCGCCGTGTTCGCGTAGTACGCAGACGTTCCGTTGGTATAGACGTCCACGTTTTCGTTGAAGGCGGTCTGGAGCAGCGCGGGAGTCCCTTCGGCCACTATTATCGAGTCGAGCGAGGTAGACTCGATGGTGAACCCGGCTTCCGAGAGGTATCGCGAGAGCGAGTCGAACTGGGCGGTGGGGAGGAAGTCCGCGCTGATCTCCGACTTTGTGAGGAAGTGCCTGTACATCGGCGACGTCGGGTCGGATATCTGGCTGACCAGCGTGTCTAGGTACCCGGCGTTTCTGAGCGGAATGGCGAAGGTCACCAGGACGGGCATCGTGCTTGGGGCAGGGCCGACCAGCTTGAACTCGGAACCGGGTTCAGTCTGTTGTGCGGTGGAGGTGACCGCGCCGGCCGGGAGTGAGGCAACGACAGACAGGGCCAGGATGAGCGCGACCGCGGCGGCCAGGTGCCTCGAGCCTAGCCTTGGACTTGCCAGGTATGCGTCAAAACGCAACGGTCGCGATGGCACTTGTCACGTATTTATCGTTTGGAGAAAGAGTTCTGTCCGTCGACCAGCCAAGGACGGGACGTTACGTCGCACCGCTCAGAAAGCCTTAAAGGGTCTGGGAAGTCGCGCGGTTTCAAGAGTTTACGCTTAGATGGAAGTTAAGGTGCTGGGAGCCGCCAGGCAGGTCGGCCGCTCCGCTTTTCTGGTGACGCACAGGGACAGCAAGATCCTGCTCGACTACGGAGCGATGACGACGAAGGTGCCGGGCTTCCCCATGCACGTGCAGCCCAAGGGGATCAAGGGGATAGTCCTGAGCCACGCCCACCTCGACCACTCGGGGGCCGCCCCGCTCCACTTCCTCGGCGGGACCATGAAGCTCCACGCGACGCCCGTGACTTCCGAGCTCTCGAACCTCCTGATCCAGGACTTCATCAAGATCTCCGGCCAGTACCTCCCGTTCGAGTTCCTCGACCTCATGGCGATGAATTCGAACACCGTGAACCACGGCTACATGGAGCCCTTCCAGATCGGGGACTTCAACATCACTTTCTACGACGCAGGGCACATCCCTGGCTCCGCCGTGGTCGCCGTCGAGGCGGGGAGCAAGAGGCTGGTCTACACAGGAGATATCAACGGCGACGAGACGAACCTTCTTGCGGGCTCCTGGAAGAGCCTGGGCGAGGCTGACATGGTCATCACCGAGAGCACCTACGCGACCGCCGACCACCCCCACAGGAGCAAGGCCGAGGCCGAGCTGACGGACTTCGCCAACGAGGTCGTCGAGAGGGGTGGAGTCCTCCTCGTCCCGGCGTTCTCCGTGGGGAGGGCGCAGGAAGTAGCCATGACGCTCGTGAAGTCGGGGTTCAGGCACCCGATAGCGATGGACGGCATGGCGCTGAAGGTGAACGGCATCCTGCTCAGATACCAGGAGTACCTCAAGGACCCTGCTGCCCTTAGAAGGATGCTGGAGACCATCGAAGAGGTCACAAGCTGGAGCCAGAGGAGGAGGCTCGTCAGGAAACCAGGTGTCGTTGTGTCTCCCGCGGGCATGCTCGTGGGCGGCGCGTCGATCTTCTACAACGAGCACCTCTCGATGGACGAGAAGAACGGGATAGGGATTGTGAGCTTCCAGGTCCCAGGGACCCCCGGAAGGACCCTGATAGAGAAGGGGCTGACGATCTACAGGGGCAAGCCGACCAAGGTCAAGGCGGAGGTCAGGCGGTTCGACTTCTCGTCGCACAGCGGCAAGTCGTCGCTCCTCCGGGACCTCAAAGGGATCGGAGGGTCGCCCAAGTTCCTGACCGTGCACGGGGAGGAGGAGTCGTGCATCGCGCTGGCTCGGGAGCTCTCGACCGACATGGGCGCAGAAGCGACTGCAGCGATGCCAGGCCAGGACTTCCAGGTATGAGCGGGCCCGTTCCTGCCCCTGAGACCCCCCAACCAGCGCAGAGCCCTCCTACTGGGACCGAGCCGGAGAAGACGAGCGACGAGAGGGTCACGCCGAAGAACCTCCTGGTCGCGGTCGCGGTCGTCCTTGCGATCCAGGTCTTCTCCCTCATCGTCACCCGGCAGAACCTCCCGGTGTACGTCCAGCTGGTGAACTCCACGGGCAACCCATACAACCCGAGCGGGGCTCCGAGCTCCTCCTACTGGGGGGCCATACTCAACGCGCTGATACTTGTCGCCCTCGTCGCCGTGCTGACCTTCACGCTGCTCTTTCTGCTGAAGAAGCGCAAGGTCAACGTGTTCAGGCTGATAGTCTTCGGCTCGGTATCCATCTCGTCCTTCGTGCTGACGCTCACGACAGCCGACGTCCTGGCGGTCAACGCGATAAACGCGGGCTATCTCCCCGCGATCGCCGAGCTCCCGATCGCCTTCGGAGCCGCCTCCTTGGTCGTGGTCCTCGTGGGGTACATCATATTCGTGAGAAACAGGCTATGGCTGTCGACGGCCCTGCTCGCGTTCGTCGGAGCGGAGGTGGGGAGCTTCTTCGCCGAGACGCTAACGGCGTACACGGCCCTCGCCATAGTCGCCGCGTTTTCAGTCTATGACATCTACGCCGTCTTCAAGGGCCCTCTGAAGAGCATGATCGGCACCGCGCCGGGGGTCGCCCTCGTCGGCATGTCGATAAAGGCAGGAGAGTTCACCCTAGGGCTGGGCGACGTCGTGTTCTACACCCTGCTCCCCTCGCTGGCATACTTCGACATCGGACTCACGGCGGCCCTGGGCGTGATGCTTGCGATAGACGCAGGAGTGATCGTCACTCTGTACCTGCTATCGAAGAAGAGGCTGCTCCCCGGGCTTCCGATACCAATGCTGCTCGGGATGCTGACGTTCCTGGCGTTCAGCCTTTGAGCTAGATCTCCACGACCGGGAGCTTCGTTCCCTTCACCAGCTCGTCGGCTTCCTCAGGGGTCGTCTTGAAGGTGTAGAGGCTCTCACTGGTCCTGAGCTTCACCTTCGCCGAGCCCTCGGACTTCAACACCCTGATCTCCGTGGCACGTTCTAGGAGTTTCTCGAACTCGTCCCGCGACTTCACTTCTCGAGGCACTTGGACGCCCTCAGCGGGGAGAGTAATATTTCCTTCCCCGCGCCGCGGCCTTGCGGTCCAGCTCTGCCTTCTTGTAGTCCGCGATCGCCCGGTCGATGATGGAGGGCCCCCTCTTCTTCCCCGTGCTCCTCCTGGTGATCCTTGCGTCGTTGGCCGCGATGGGCTGCACATGACAGTCCCTGTGATTCGCAACGTGGACGTAATACTCCAGGTCCCCCGCAAGGCTCGTCCTGTGGTCCTTGCACCAGTAGAACCGTGACCTGTTCAAGACATCTCTGGCCGAACCCCCGCCTTTAGTGTGTTTGGGTGGACTGTCAGGTCTGATGGACCGGCCGCATTCGTCTTAGACTCGTCACGCTGTCAGCTGCCGCGCCCTGTTCGGCTCAGTTGGATGAACTCCAGTCGATTGCCGAATGGGTCTTCAGAGTAGAAGCGCTCCGCATGTTGCAGAGGTTCGTCATCATGCACCTTCACTCCATTCGAGACGAGCGCCTGACGCAGTCTCTGGATGTCCTTGACTTCGAAGGCTGGATGCGCCTTCTTGCTAGGATGAAACTCCTTGGGGCCCTCCATCCCGATGTGAAGCTCCTGGGAGCCAACACGAAACCAAACCCCTCCACGCTTCCGTAGGTTGGGAGGCTTGCTGATCTCCTCGAGTCCAAGGATCCCCCCGAAGAAGTCGCGTGCTCTATCTTCTGACCCTGTCGGCGCGGCCAATTGCACGTGGCCTAATCCGACGAACTGCAGTCTCCTCTTCACAACACACCTAGTGATCGTTGTTCGAGAGTAAAACTCTTCTCCGAGGCCTCCTGAACAGTCAGGTCGCCGGGCCCCTTCTACAGGTTCTGATAACTCGAAGAGTCACCTCGATATTGACCGGCACCTAGTGCGCCCCCAAAGACAGGTGCCTCTCGTCGACAACCCCCTTGAGCGCGACGTAGTCGGAGACGACCGCCCCATAGATCCAGCGGTAGTAAGGCTTCGCCACAATCAGATTCAGGGCTTCCTTCTTGCCAACAAGCTCAGAGAGGGCCTCAAATTCGAGGAAACAGACCAGCAGGTGGAGGTAAGTCGACTCCTCATTCCGTGCACCCCCCTCTTCCCTCCCGACTTTCACCTTGGGATACATGCGTCTGACGTCCTCCAGAGCCAACTTCAACCCTACGTGGTTTTGGCTAACGTGCCAGTGCATCTGCTCGTGGAGAAAGACTGAGAGTAGTCCCATATCTGACCTCGTAGATTCTCCATTGGCGCCGAGTGTGAGAATAGGATGGGAGTGGGAAGAGGAGGAATCATCAATCATAACCTCCCGAGTGAAGAGCCACTTGTCAAGGCCGCCGTGCCTGTCGACCATGCTCAACACCCTCCTCTTGAGGTCACGTTGTGACTCGGTGTTCGAGGCCAACTTTACTTGAATCGGTTCTTCGATCCTTCCGCCTTCCGGATCAGCGTCGACCATCTGCTCTCTTCCTCGACCTCGAGTCTCGCCCTATCTGTCGAGGCTCTCTTGGTTTTAACCCTTGGCGCGACATCACGCGGTTGCGACAGCCCTCACTGCCAAGTCGACGGCCTCGACTGCCTCACCAAAGCTTCTGGAGCTGTCGAGTGACGAGACCACACTATGCAATGACAGTCTCCTGAGGAACATCTCCGACCTTTTTCGGGTGCCGACAAGTCGGTAGGACCTTTCTACACCCATCACGCTTAATAATGGCAAAGGGCGGGCAAATTTTCAGCGGTACCGAAAGAAACGCTAGGATGTGAAAGAACGAGTTTCGGACGAGGGAGCTACGGAAGGAGCAGCGGTGGAAGCAGCGGCTTCAGGTCCTTCAAGCCAAAGCCAGTTGAAGTAGGAAAGGAATACGACGTGACCATTTCTGAGATCAGCAGGCGCGGCGACGGCATCGCGAAGGTCGACGGTTTCGTCATCTTCGTGGCCGGTGCCAAGCAGGGCTGGCAAGGGAGGATCAAGGTGACCCAAGTAGCCAACAGGTTTGCGACAGGGACCGTAGTCGGCGGGACCGAGGGCATGCCATCTGGCTCTGAGGGACACGCCTCCGCAAGTGAAAGCGAAGAGCACGGGATGTAGGGTCCCGGAGGGGGCTTCTTCCGAATAGGCGGCCCGTCCAAACGACGGCCGCTCCGTCTCATTTTGATGGATACCGCTTCTCCGCCAAGCCGCGAGCTACTGCCCGACGCGCTGTCCGTCGTTTCCCCTGCAACGCAGGGCGCAGGCTCAGGCCTTTACCGCAGGCCGGACTGACTGGCTGGCCGAACTGGCCAGCCAAGACGGGA
>JASHVT010000026.1 GCA_030039515.1 Nitrososphaerales archaeon | reverse complement strand
CGCTCAACTTCTTCGACATCCTCCTCGAAGGAGGGAGGGACCTCACGTCGAGGGCCTACAGCGACAGGAGAAGGCGCCTGGAAGAAGCGGTCGAGCGGACTGACAGGACGAGGCTCGTCCCCAACATCAGGACCACCGACCCCCGGGAGATAGAGAGGTTCATGGAGGAGGCGATAGAGAACGGCTGCGAAGGGCTGATGGTCAAGGACCCGGAGTCCGACTACAGGGCGGGGGCAAGGGAGTTCGCGTGGATAAAGCTGAAGCGGGAGTACAGGAGCGAGCTCACGGACACGATAGACCTCGCCGTGATAGGCGCCTTCCACGGCAAGGGAAGGCGGACCGGGGCGTTCGGGACCTACCTCCTCGCCGCCTTCGACAAGGGGAGGGACGTCTACACGAGCGTCGCGAAGATAGGCACGGGCTTCACGGACGAGGACCTTGCGAGGATCCCGAAGCTGCTCAAGCCCTACGAGAGCCACGCCAGACCTTCGGACGTCGAGTCCAAGATGGTACCTGACGTCTGGTTCAGGCCCCACATGGTCATAGAAACGATAGCGTCTGAGCTCACGCTCTCCCCGATCCACACGGCAGCGATGGGGATGGTCCGGCCGGGCGCGGGGATCTCGCTAAGGTTCCCCAAGTTCACGGGCAACATACGGGACGACAAGCGCCCGGAAGACGCCACGACCGTCGACGAGATACTGGAGATGTACAACGGGCAGCTCAAGAAGGTAGCACAGGCGGAGTGATCTCCCCTTCGGGGAGGGAGTCCCGAGGAGGACTGGAAACAGCGTTTATCAGAGGCCAGCGAGCACCAGGGCTTCATGAAGGCACTCGCCCTGGCTCTGGTGCTGTCGCTGCTGGCGGTGCTCGCCTTGCAGGCGCTGCCTGTGAGGGCGCAGTCGACCTGCACGCCGACCGGGCCCTACGTCGCGTCGCTGAACGCCGACATCGACCCTGGCGCGGCGGACTTCATGGCGTCTACCGTCTCGAACGCCGAGGCTGCCTGCGCGAGCCAGATAGTATTCATCCTCAACACGAACGGGGGCGACGGCACGAGCATGGAGTCGATGGTGAGCTCGATCCAGAGCTACGAGGCGTGGAACGCAAGCGGCGGCCCGGGAGTCTTCATCACGCTGGTGGCCCCGCAGGACTCACATGCTTGGTCCGCGGGGAGCTACATAGCGGAGGCGTCCACCGAGATAGTGATGGTCAACGGGACGAGCATCGGCGCAGCCACCCCTATAGTGTCGGGCATCCCGACGGGCGAAGAGAACGGGACCTACGACAAGGACATCGGCGCCTTCGCAGGGTACATGCAGGGCCTCGCGGCTTCGAACGGGAGGAACGGGACGGCCGCCGCCGCGATGGTCACCATACCCGCCCAGACCTACACCGAGTCCCAGGCTCTGAGCCTCAACGTCGTGAACAAGGTGCTTGACACTGACACCGTCCAGGGGGCGCTGGCCGCGCTCGCCGTCCCAGCGTCGACGCCGATAAACACCCCAGGGATAAGGTCGCAGCTGATCTCGGTCTTCAGCAACCCCGACCTCGCCAGCCTCCTGTTCCTCGTGGGCGTCTTCGCCGTCATGTTCGACATCTACCACCCCACCTTCATACTCTCGGCGGCGGGGGTTGCCGTCATCGCGCTCTCCTTGTTCGGCCTCGGCGTCTTCGGAGCCTCTCCGCTCGCTGTCCTCCTGATGATAATCGGTGCGGCATTCATCTTCCTCGAAGTAAAGACCCAGCACGGAGTGAGCGCCCTCGCGGGAGTGATCATCTTCACACTCGGGTTCCTGTTCATCTTCCAGTTCCCGCCGGCCGGGCCCGTCTCGTCGCTCCCGAGCAGCGCCACCTTCTCCGGGGTCCCCGCTGTGACGTACGCGCTCATAGCCGCGCTCGCCGCTGCGATAGTCCTCGGCAGCATCTACCTGAGGTCCATCAGGGACGCCCTCAAGAGCAGGCCCAAGGTCAACGACCCCTCGGTCCTGATAGGGCGCGAGGGGACGATGGAGTCGGACCTCAAGGCGGGAGGGAGGGGCATCGCCCTCGTCGCCTCGGAGCAGTGGAGCGTCACATCCTCGGAGGACCTGACTTCGGGCGAAGCGATAAGGGTAAAAGGAGTGGAGGGACTGGCCCTCGTCGTGGAGAAGTGGAAGCGGTGATACAGATCGACCCTGCCGCCCTCCAGTCGACCGCGACGATCACTGCCTACGCGATATACGCGGTAATAGCGATAGTCGTGATCGGGTTCTTCGGGTACTCGATCAAGATCGTAAGGGAGTACGAGAGGCTCGTGGTCTTCAGGCTCGGACGCCTCACGGGCGCCATCGGCCCCGGGGTCGTGTTCGTCCCGCCCATCATCAACCGGCTGAGCAAGATCGACCTGAGAGAAAGGTACCTGGAGGTACCGCACCAGACCTGCATTACGAAGGACAACGCCCCCACTGACATCGACTTCCTGATCTACTACAAGGTGACCGAGGCCACCCAGAGCGTGGTCCAAGTCCAGTACTTCGAAGGCGCGTCCATAGGCATCGCGACGACCACCCTGAGGGCCGTCGTGGGCGACATCCCACTCGACGAGCTGTTGGCGAAGAGGGAGCAGATCAACCAGGTCCTGAGGGCGAAGCTCGACGAGGTCACCGAGAGGTGGGGCATCAAGGTCACGAACGTGGAGATACGGGAGATCAGGCCGCCCCAAGACGTCCAAGAGGCAATGATCAAGCAGATGTCCGCCGAGAGGAGCAGGAGGGCTATGGTCACGGAAGCCGACGGCAGAAGGGAAGCAGCCATACTGGTCGCCGAAGGCGAGAAGAAGTCGACGGTGCTGAGGGCCGAAGGTGACAGGCAGGCAGCGATCCTCAGGGCGGAGGGCTACTCGGGCGCCCTGACCCAGATATTTTCCGCTGCCAAGCAGATAGACTCGAAGACAATGATACTCCAGTACCTGGACACGCTGAAGGCGCTCGGCATGAGCCCCTCGACCAAGTACATCTTCCCCATGGAGTTCACGAGCCTGGTCGCTCCGCTCAAAGACTACGCCAAGGACGCAGGAAAGTAGGAGCGGGCGCCGTCGGGGCTTCGCCCCGCATGAGAGGAGGCGAGTCTTATATCAGCAACGCCGCAAGGGTTGCGGGGAGCACAGGGAGTGTCTGGCCAGGAAGGAGAGACTCAGGCGAGGCGTCGGACGGTGGTGGTCCTGCAGGATGAGATGAGGCGCGTCCTCGACGCGGCCAGGGTCCTGCTGGACGAGTACAACTGGGTCGCGAAGGGGGACAAGAACCAGGTGGCGGCCGCCATGGAGCGCGTGAGACAGGCAGAGATGGACGTGGTAACCTTGAGGAGCGCCCTGATCAGGGAGCTTTCGCAGGTGGGGACGCTCCTGGTCAACAGGGAAGACGTGCTCAGGGCTGCCTTCGCAGTGGAAGGCATCTTCGGCCACCTCAACGGGGTCGCCTTCAAGATGTCGCAGCTGAAGACGAGCTCGGCCAGGAACAAGAAGTACAAGGAGGCGATCACGGAGCTGCTCGGCCTGATGGTCGACGGCATATCGAAGCTGAACGAGAGCGTCCGGGCCCTCTCCATCAACCCTGAGCAGTCGATACAGATGGCTGCCCTGGTCCAGCGGATAGAAAGCTCGATCGACGGCAAGTACCGCGGCTACATCGCCATGACGATGAGGATAGCCTCCAACGTGAAGGAGCTGATCGTGGTTAAGGAGGTCCTCGAGGCGATAGAGAACTGCTCCGACGCGATGCTCGGGGCAGCCGACGCCAGCACCATCCTCGCGCTCGGCCTGTAGAATGCCCAAGCGCAAGGCCATAGGCAGGCTCTTCGAGAACAGGATCGTCGTCTGGGACGTCGAAGCCTCGCGCCTCCTATTCAAGGAGGGGTACTACGGGAAGCCCCTCGGCATCCCGAAGCCCAAGGACTTCGAGTTCGACGCCCCTCTGATACTTGACCTCATGGAAGGATACTATCTCGTCACGAAGAGGCTGCTGGAAGTCGAGGACGCCCAGGGGGGGAGCCTGAGCCTCAAGGAGCTGCGCGGGGTCTGCGAGTCATCTTACACCGACTTCGCCGAAGGCTTCACCGTCTACAGGAAGCTCAGGGAAGCCGGATATGTCGTGACGCCAGGGATAAAGTTCGGGTCAGACTTCGCAGTCTACGAGCACGGCCCTGGGATAGACCATGCGCCCTACATCGTCCAGGTCGTGAGCAAGGAGTCCAAGGTCACGGCGACGTCGCTGGTGAGGTCCGGGAGGCTCGCCACGACCGTAAGGAAGCAGTTCATCGTGGCGATACCGGAGGGCGAGAAGTCGGTGGACTTCCTTAGGTACGACTGGTGGCGCGCGTAGCCGAGGCAGGGTCCGCTCATGGAGGCTCAGGAACGCGCGCAGGAGGACGTGATAACCGACGACTCGCTCATCCTCGTCTACAGGGACAGGAAGCGGCGCTGGCTCGTCCGCCCGAGGGACACGCCGAAGCTCCACACGCACCTCGGCATACTCGACGTCGCCGCGCTGGTCGGGTCGCGCTACGGCGCGCGAGTGGAGACGACCATGAGGGACGAGCTCGTCATCCTCCGTCCTACGATAGAGGACCTGGTGATGAAGGCGGCCAGGAAGACGCAGGTAGTGTATCCAAAAGACCTCGGGCTCATAGCCGTAAAGCTGGGGGTCCACTCCGGGTCAAGGGTGGTGGAGACGGGGACCGGCAGCGGGGCCACCACGGCGCTGATGGCGTATCTGGTACAGCCGGGCGGGATGGTCTACACCTACGACGTCAACCCAGAGTTCCAAGAGGTGGCTAGGAAGAACATCACGAAGCTCGGCCTTTCGCCGTACGTCACGTTCAGCATCGCAGACTCGAAGGAAGGGTTCAAGGAGAGGGGGATGGACGCCGGCGTGCTGGACGTCGGGGACCCGTGGGAGGTAGTGCACAGCATGAGGGAGAGCCTCAGGCCATCCGCGCCGATGGTCGCGATAACGCCGACAACGAACCAGGCGGAGAGGCTCGTTTCAAAGATGAGGGAAGAAGGCTTCGTCGCCATCGAGTCGATGGAGATACTGCTGCGCCACCTCGAGGCTAGGGTCGGGATGACCAGGCCCTCCAACATCATGGTCGGGCATACCGCATATCTGACCTTCGGGCGGACGACGGTCCAGCCGGCATCTCAGGCTACGTCCCCGTAGGGAGTTGTACGCCTCCTCCGCGGACACCTCGCCTACCGGCGAGTCACCGTGGAGACGGACCTTCGCCCGGACGACGTGCGACAGTCGCTCATCACGTATAAGTAAGAGTTCGGCTTCGTCTCGGCCCAGAGGGTCACCAGAGTGCTTCCCCCTCACGCACGGAGGCCGCGCGTCCTCTCGGTCGTCAGCGTCCTTTTCGTGGCGCTCCTTGCCCTTTCCGGGCTGTCGCTCCTTTCAAGCGTGCGCGCCACGACGGTATGGGCCCCACGAGTGATCGACACAGTCGACGTCGGGGGCGAGCCGACCGGAGTCGTGGTCGACTCCGTCACCAACATGGTGTATGTGACGGGCGTAGCAAGGGCGAGTGCAGGAAACGGCTCGGCGGTGGACGGAGGGCTGGCCGTGATAAACGGTTCAACAAACAAGGTCGTCGCCGCCTTCCCGTTTGAGGACGGCACTGGCGTCGTCGCAGTCGACTCCTCCACGGGTAGGCTCTACGAAGCTACACCGGGCATTGTCTCCGTAATCGACGCAGCCACGGGAGGACAAATCTCCACCATCGCAGTCGACGACGGAGGCCCCGATGGGATCGCGGTCAACCCATCGACCAACATGGTGTACGTGGCAGACGGAGCGTCGGACACGGTCGCGGTGATCAACGGCTCGAGCCAGAGTGTCATCGCAGCTGTCACAGTAGGGCCCAACCCGGGCGCAGTCGTGGTCGACCCCTTCTCAGACTTGGTCTATGTAGCGGCCGGGGGCTCGCCCAACCAGATCTCCGTGATCAACGGCTCGACTGACTCCGTGGTGGGTGCGGTGAACGCTAGCTTCCCCCTAGGCATGGCCATCGACACTTCGACCGACATGCTATACGCGGCTTCCTTCTTCACAAAGAGCGTTTCGGTGATCAACGGCTCGACTGACGCGGTCGTAGCAGAGGTCCCGGTCAACTCCTCTACCGACTATCCAGGAGGCGTGTCAGTGGACCCTGACACCAACACGATCTACGTCGCCAACCGCGACTCCAACAATGTATCCGTGATAGACGGCGCGACCGACCAGCTGGTGAGCGACGTG
>JASHVT010000025.1 GCA_030039515.1 Nitrososphaerales archaeon | reverse complement strand
GCCGATCTGCCTCCCTGTGAAGAGGCTCGACGTCTCCCCGACCTCAGACGGCGCCGCGGCCGTTATGCTCGCGTCCGAGGACGTGGCCAGGAAGTACACCGACGACCCGATCTGGATCGACGGCGTGGGGTGGAACGTCGACACGCAGTACTGGACCAACCGCGACCTGTACTACCCGAGGTACGTCGAGAAGGCAGCGCGGATGGCCTACAAGATGGCCAAGGTCGACAACCCGAAGAAGCAGATAGACTTCGCAGAGGTCTACGACCCGTTCGACTACAAGGAGCTCCACCACATGGAGGGCGTCCTCCTTGCCGACAAGGGAGAGGCCCCGAAGCTCACGAAGGAGGGCGTGACCCAGAGGGACGGCGACCTCCCGATCAACCCGTCAGGCGGCCTCCTAGGCGTCGGGAACCCGATAGCCGCCGCAGGGGTAATGAAGGTCTGCGAGCTCTACTGGCAGCTCCGGGGGGAGGCGGGGAAGAGGCAGGTGAAGAAGGAGGTGAACAGGGGTCTGGCCCAAGCCTGGGGGGACCTTTTACAGGTCGGCACGGTAATCACGATGAAGCGCTGAGTTGCGACTTCCGCTTGACCCATTTTCGTCCTGACTTTACATAGACACTCTGCCACTTCAGAGCCGCGGCTCCACGTGTTTCGCTGGCCATCAACCTGACTGCATCAACAAGCTTGTCTTGCTTTTCGCGGTCGGCAAATCCAATCTCTCCTGCAAACCTGGCGACGTCTGCTTGCATGGAGACAGTGAACTGTCTTAGGGCCATGGTTGCCCTCGCAAGGTTGGTAGTGAACCCAGCCTCTTTGTCCGTCCTGATGCTGGCGGGAGCGTATCCCATCTCCATGAGCAGTCCTCGCGCGAAGGCGAGCAGTGTCGCAGTTTCACACCACTATCCCTGCGTCCAATCGAATCCCCCTCGAATTCTGGACGCTTACTGATGGGTTGCCTTCTGCCGTGTAGAACCCTCTAAGGAAGTTGCATGGAAACCTGGAGATGTCGCTCGCGATGTCCGCGAAGGGCCTTCTCACGAATTCAAGTAGCGCAACGCTCGTGACTTTGACGTTGTACCAGTTGCCTGACGCGTCGTGCGTCTTCCAGACCCTGCACGGCTTCCGTCTGCTCAGGATGTGGTTCGCCGAGTCCGCGAACTCTTCAGCGAACGACTCCGACCTCACCTTGAGCCTCATCCTCGCACCTCCGTCGTTGGTGTCTCCCCATCCGTCCCCGGCCCACGCCCCGTAGTAGAAGCTCAGGTGCTTGCTGGGCCGAAGGTCTGCCTGCAGGACGTTCGTGAACGGCGAACTCAAGCCCAACGACCACCTTGTGATGGTCTGTCTCGAAGGCAACCGGAGCCCAGCCCGCGACAGCTCCGCCATCAGTTCCCTGGGCGTCCCTTTCCAGCCGGAACCGACCATGCTCCTAACCGCCCTGTACGTCTTCATCCTCTCCTCAAGCGGAGAGAATCCACCTCCCACGAGCAAGCAGCCATGCCCGCACTATAACCGCCAACAGGAATACCAGGGCACGCTCGGCTGCGGCCTCTGGGCGTCTGCCGACCCTTGAAGACCTCGCGGGTGGCCGCCTGGAAGGACCTTGACGTCTCAGACGTCGTCTAGCTCGCGCGCCGGCGAGGGACGAGGTACCGTGGCGCTCCGAGCTCGTATCTCTTGATCTCGCCTTCGTAGGTGCCCATGGTGAGGCCGATGTCGTCCGCGCCGCTCAGGAGGCGCTCCTTGATGTGGCGCTCGATGTCGAAGTGGACCGCGTCTCCTCCGCCGGAGATGGTCTGGGACGCGAGGTCGACGGTCAGGCTCAGCTCGCCCCCCTTGGCTCGATGCCTCAACGACGTCACGGCGTCCGCCAGGAGCTTCACGCAAAGGAGGCCGTTCTTCGAGGCGTTGCTGTAGAAGATGTCCCCGAAGGAAGAGGCGACGACGCAGCAGATGCCCGCGTCGAGCAGTGCCCAGACCGCGTTCTCCCTCGACGAGCCGATGCCGAAGTTCCTCCCTGCGACCAGGACCTTCGAGCCAGCGAACTCCTGTCTGTCGAGGACGAACTTCCCCGTGAGCGTCCCGCTCTCGTCGTACCGCCAGCGATAGAAGAGGTACCGCCTCAGCCCTGCCTTCTCCGTCACCTTCAGGAACTGCGCCGGGATGATCTGGTCCGTGTCCACGTCGTCCGAGTCGAGGGGAGCCGCTTTGCCCTCCAGAAGGGTGAAAGGCCTAGGCACGGCGAACCATCCCCAGTTGCTCGACATCCAAGATCCCGACCTGCCTCGGGTCGGCGATGGTCCCCGCGACCGCTGAGGCGGCCGCGGTCAGCGGGCTCATGAGGTGCGTCCTCCCCCCCGGGCCCATCCTGTTCTCGAAGTTCCTGTTGGAGGTCGCCGCGCACCGCTCCCCATAGTCGAGCTTGTCCTCGTTCATGCCGATGCAGAGGCTGCACCCTGAGTTCCGCCACTCGAACCCGGCTTCCAAGAATATCCTGTCGAGCCCGAGGCGCTCGGCCTCGCGCTTCACCATCTGGGAACCCGGCACCACCATCGCCCTGACCCCCTTCGCCACGCTCCTCCCCTTGGCGACCCGGGCCGCGTCCACGAGGTCGGAGAGCCTGGCGTTCGTGCAAGACCCGATGAACACCCTCTGGATCGGGATGCTCGTGACAGCCTCCCCGCCATCCAGCCCCATGTACTTGAGAGCCCTCTCCGTCGAGTCCCTCTCCCCTTGGCCGACCTCCCCTGGCCGCGGAACCGACTCGGAGACTCCGACCGTCATCGCCGGGTTCGTCCCCCATGAGACCTGGGGCTCAAGGCCGCCGACATCGAACGAGAGAGACGCGTCATAGGCGGCGCCGTCGTCAGACTTCAGCGTCCTCCAGTAGTCCATCGCGTCGTCCCAGTCCTCCCCGGCAGGGCCGAACTCCGTGCCCTTGAGCGACTCGAAGACCTTCTCGTCCGGCTCGACTATCGCCGTCCGGGCCCCTCCCTCGATGATCATGTTCGCTATCGTCATCCTCTCCTCCACCGTCATCGCCTCGACCGTGCTCCCGCCGAACTCGACGGCGTGGCCGATGGCTCCGCCTGTCCCGATCGAGCGGATCACCCGCATGACAGCGTCCTTGGCCGAGGCCCCGTTCGGCAGCGCGCCGTCCAGCGCGATCCTCATCTCCTTCGGCCGCCTGATCCACAGGGTCTGCGTCGCGAAGACGTGCTCCCCCTCGCTGGTCCCTATCCCGAGCGCGAGCGCTCCCAACGCCCCGTGAGTGGAGGTGTGGCTGTCGCCGCAGGCGACCGTTATCCCGGGCAGCGTGAGCCCCAGCTCCGGCCCGATGACGTGGGATATCCCCTGGAGCTCGCTGGCGTAGTCGAAGCAGAGGATCCCGAACTGTCTTGCGTTCGCGGAGAGCGTGTCCATCTGCTTCGCTGACATCGGGTCAGCGACAGGGGCCGACCTGTCTCCCGTGGGGACGTTGTGGTCCATGGTCGCGAACGTGAGGTCCGCCCGACGCACTCGCCTCCCGGCTGCGCGAAGCGACTCGAAGGCCAGCGGGGAGGTCACCTCGTGCGTGATGTGCCTGTCTATGTAGATGAGGGACTGCCCGTCCGGCCTCTCGGCCAAGAGGTGCCTGTTCCATATCTTGGTGAAGACAGATTCGCCCATGCCAGCCACCTAGTCCGTCACAAGGACCCTCATTTCTTCGATGGCGTCCCCGTACCTCCGCTTGATCGCCTCCACGACGTTGCCTCTCCCCGGGGCCGCCCGGGCTCTCACGACCATGTCCGCGTCGCCGTAGACCTCGTCGACCGCGTCTACCTCGCCCAGCGCGGATATCTCCGTCAGGAGCTCCTGGGCCGGATACTGCGGTTTCAGCTTGAGCAGGATGTAGAGCCGCTCTGCCGCGAAGTAGCGCCCGAGCTCGCTCTCCGGGACGTCCACCCCAGTCTCCTCCATGATGACCTCCCTCACCCCCCTGACAGTCGGCGCGCTGCCCGTGAACCTCCTCGCGAGCGCCTCGGCGACCCTCCTCGAGCTCTCGGAGTCGAGTTCGCCGTGAGGGTTGAGTATCGTCTGGACCAGGGCGTGGCTGACGTAGGGGCTCACGGCGTAGAGGGGCTCCCCGAAGTCGTTGGTCAGCTTCTTCGCGGGGATGTATCCGTCGCTCCTGCGGACAGTCATCGACTGGTGCACCCCTGCCCTGACCGTCCGGGCGTGCTCCGACAGGGGGTGCCTCCATGGGAGCTCCACGCCTGCGGCCTTCGCGAACCAGGAGTAGAGCGGCCTGAGCGACCTGCGGTCGATGCCCGTCCGGATCCCATGTATGTCCTCGAGGGCGGCGACCACCTCGTACATGTCAGCTATCCCATTGCGGTCCCCCACGCCCATGATCGTGACGTGCGCCTCCTCTGCTCCTTCGAGGACGGCCTCGGTCGTGTTGGCCGACGCGAACCCGTAGTCGTTGTGGAAGTGGGCCGACAAGGGGAGCGCGCTGAGGGACTTCGCGCTGCGGAAGAAGGCTCTGGCGCTGCCCGGCGTCATCAGGCCCGAGGTGTCTGGGAGGCTCAACATGGTCGCACCGGCGGCCCTGAGCCCCTCAGCAAGCCTCTGGAAGAGCACGGCGCCCTGGTCTACTTCCTCGAGGAAGACCCTCGAGGCGTCTTCGAGAGTCGCTCGGATGTAACCGAAGCCGAGCTCCCTCGCCCTCGTCACCCCGTCGACGAGCCGCCCGGCGGCCTCGTCCTCCGATATCCCGTGAAGCTTGTACTGCCTGTGAAGCCTGCTTACCGCTATGTAGAGGGCGCAGCCCTCTGCGTCGTACCTAGCCATCGAGGCTAGGTCCTGTTCGACCGCCCGGCCGTGCAGGACGACCTCGACGCCCCGGTCGTGGAGCGCGCGGACGACCTGCGCGTTGTCTTCGAACGACGTCCTAGGCGGGTAGTCGACGGTAAGCTCGACCCGCGTCACCCCCGAGTCAGCGAGCTTCGACGCTACCATCAGCCTGACCCTGTTGGGGAGGGCCCTGAACAGCTCGCCCTCGCGCAGGGTGGAGTCTAGGACCCGCAACCCGGGGGCAGGGCCGGAGGAGCGTAGAAAAGCGTTTGTCGGCGACTGACGCGGCTATTCGGCGCCTGAGAGCAGAATTACGCGGCGCCGTCGTGCTCGGCCGACCGTTTTCGTCGATTGGGACGGGAAGCGCCCCGAACCCCGCACGGGCTTGCCTCGGCAGCCCTGCGGCGCGTTTATACCGGCCGGCGGGCAGCACGCGCCTTCCGCTCATGGGGAAGATACTCTGGCAACCGGACCCGAAGGCGGCAAGGAGGACCAACATGGCCTCCTACCTGGCTTGGCTCGGGAAGAGGGGCATCACCTTCGACGGGTACGAGGACCTGTGGAAGTGGTCCGTCGACGACCTGGAGGCGTTCTGGGCGACTGTCTGGAAGTACTTCGACGTCGCGGACGCGGACTACATAGTCCTCGAGGAGAGGAAGATGCCTGGCGCGAAGTGGTTCGACGGCTCGGACGTCAACTTCGCCGAGCGGGTGCTCAAGGGGAAGCAGGAGGGCGTCGCGCTGGACGCAAGGGCGGAAGGCGGGCGGCACCACGACGTCACATGGGACGCGCTGGAGAAGAAGACGGCGGCCCTCGCCTCTGCCCTCAGGAAGATGGGCGTAGCCCAGGGGGACAGGGTCGCCGCTTACATCCACAACGGCCCCGAGGCGGTCGTGGGGCTGCTCGCCTCAGCAAGCATCGGCGCGATCTGGTCCAGCTGCTCCCCCGACTTCGGCGCGCCGGCCGTGGTCGACAGGTTCGGGCAGATCTCGCCTAAGGTGCTCATAGCGGCCGACGGCTACTCCTACCATGGCAGGCGGTTCGACAGGACAGAGGAGGTGAAGAAGATGGCCTCGTCCCTCCCCAGCGTCGAGCACGTGGTCGAGGTCCGCACAGGGGAGGGCGCGGCCGGCGGCTACGGCTCCACCTCCTGGGACGACGTGACCGCCGGGAAGGCCCGCCTCGAGTTCCAGCCGCTCCCCTTCGACCAGCCACTCTGGGTGCTCTACTCCTCCGGGACCACGGGGCTGCCAAAGCCCATAGTCCACAGCCATGGGGGGATAGTCGTCGAGCTGCTCAAGGAGCTGGCCCTGCACAACGACATCAGGCCGAAGGACCGCTTCTTCTGGTTCACGACCACCGGGTGGATGATGTGGAACTACCTCATGGGGGGGCTCATGCTCGGGTCGACGCTCGTCCTCTATAGCGGGAGCCCGGGCTACCCCGACCTCGACGCGCTTTGGGACATCGCGGAGAAGGCAGACGTCACTTTTCTGGGCACGAGCGCTGCGTTCCTGTCGTCGTGCCTGAAGGCGGGCGCGGAACCCTCCTCGACCCACAGGCTTCCGGGGCTGAGGGGGATCGGGTCCACAGGCTCGCCTCTCTCCGCAGACTGCTTCGAATGGGTGTACGAGAAGGCCAAGGCCGACGTCTGGCTCGCATCGATCAGCGGCGGGACCGACGTGTGCACCGCCTTCGTCGGGGGGTGTCCGACCCTCCCCGTCCGCGCCGGGGAGATCCAGTGCAGGTGCCTGGGGGCGAAGGTAGAGGCGTTCGACCCGGACGGGAGGAGCCTCGTTGGCGAGACGGGGGAGCTGGTCATCACCGAGCCGATGCCTAGCATGCCAGTCTTCATCTGGGGAGACGAGGACGGGAGCAGGTACGCCGAGAGCTACTTCTCGACGTATCCGGGGGTCTGGAGGCACGGGGACTGGTTGGAGATAACGCAGAGAGGGACTTGCGTCATCCACGGAAGGTCTGACGCTACCCTGAAGAGGCACGGCGTCAGGATGGGGACCAGCGAGATATACAGGACCGTCGAGGGGATCCCTGAGGTCCAAGACTCGCTCGCTGTGGACCTCGGAGCGCCGGGCGAAGAGAGCAGGCTCGCGCTCTTCGTCGTCCTGGCGCCATCCAGGTCGCTCGACGCCGAGCTGGAAGCGAAGATCGGGTCGAGGCTGAGGTCCGACCTGTCGCCGAGGCACGTCCCTGACGCGGTCCTCCAAGTTCCCGCCATCCCGAAGACCATCAACGGGAAGAAGATGGAGGTGCCCGTGAAGAGGATCCTGATGGGGGCCGACCCTGAGAAGGTTCTGAACAGGGGGTCGCTCGCTGACCCGTCATCCGTAGACTTCTTCATAGCCCTCTCCAAGGGGGGATGGGAAAGTTTGAAATCCGCATCGCGCGGAGGAGTGAAGCGAGGATGAGCTCAAAGATCAGGGACTATCCGGGCACCGAGGTGGACCTCGAGGCCTTGGAGGCTGGGAAGTTCATCTCGACGGGCTACAGGACGACCATGCGGTACTCTTGGACGTCCGGCGTGGCGATAAGCAGGTTCCTCGACGGCCTGAAGGCCGGCGAGCTCTGGGCGAGGAAGTGCAACGGGTGCGGCCGCGTCATGATACCTCCAAGGATGTACTGCGAGGAGGACTTCCGGCCCACAGACGAATGGGTGAGGGTGAAGGACACGGGCAAGGTCAACACCTTCTCCATAAGCTACGTCAACAACGACGCGAGCAGGAGGAAGAAGCCGATAGTGGTGTCGGTCATAGAGATAGACGGAGCCTCCCCGGAGATGGGGATCCTCCACCTGATAGGCGAGGTGGAGCCCGAAAAGGTCGAGGTGGGGATGAAGGTCGAGGCGGTCTGGCTCCCTGAGAGCGAGAGGAAGGGCGCGATAACAGACATCGCGTACTTCAGGCCGAGGAGGAAGTAGATGTCCCTCGACAGGATGACGAGCGTCGGCGCCCTCAGGTCCTGGACCGACCAGATCCCGTTCCACTACGAATACACCGCAGGCGTCGCGGGAGAGAGGTTCCTCAGGGGCCTCAAGGAGGGGAGGATCCTCGCGTCCGTCTGCGGAGAGTGCGGGAAGAGGTACGTCCCGCCGAAGATGTACTGCACGGACTGCTTCGCGGAGGCGAAGAGGTACGTGGAGGTGGGGCCGCGCGCCACCGTCGCAGCGCTGGCGGAGAGCCACTTCGACTTCGAAGGAAGGAGGCTGGCGAAGCCGACGACCTTCGCCTTCCTTACGTTCAAGGGGGCGACCGGCGGGCTGGTCCACTACGCGGCGGGCAAGGGGCTGGAGATAGGCTCGGCCGTCGAGGCGAGGTTCAGGCCCGGCAAGGCCCGGAAGGGGAGCCTCCTCGACATCGAGCGGTTCGTGACCGGGTAGCTACTTCGGGACCGGCGTGAGCCACTTCGAGTACTTCTTCGCCTTGCCGTGGGTCGCGTCGTTGTAGAGCTTCTGGAGCCTGTCCGTGATAGGGAACCCGTCGTACCCTATCTTCCTCCCGTCGACCTCCCTGATCTTCGCTATCCCCGCGGCCGTCCCGCTGAAGAAGAGCTCGTCCGACGTGTAGAGCTCCTCCTTCGTCGCGTCGTTCCTGTAGAACCTTATCCCGAGGTCCCAGGCGAACTGGATGACCGTGTCGCG